>DATKZW010000486.1:0-2528 GCA_035527775.1 Sumerlaeia bacterium
AGTGGGGGGCGGACGCCGCCGTCATCGTTGGCGAGGAAGATGAAGTGGAAGCCACGATGGCCTTCACCAACGGGTACGGACTGGACGCGGGCGTTCTGGCCTTCGGCGGCGAGGGGGACGCGGCGATGCGGAGTCTCGGAAAATGCATGAAGCGCGCGCCGGACGGACACCCCATGGGGCGGATCACGATCGTCGGGAATCTGTCCTTCCAGTATGGCAGCCACGAGCCGCTCGGAATGACCAACGTCGACATCCGTCGCGCCTCGCGCACGGGATTCGGCTACCACGACGAGGCGTGGGAAGTGGGGGCGC
The DNA here is from genome assembly GCA_035527775.1 of Sumerlaeia bacterium. Classification (GTDB taxonomy): domain Bacteria; phylum Sumerlaeota; class Sumerlaeia; order UBA8349; family UBA8349; genus DATKZW01. The sequence continues at coordinate 313 of DATKZW010000486.1, forward strand.
CCTATCCGCCGGTCGTCATGCGCTGGACGACTCGCACGAATCTCGAACTCTGTATGCGACTCCTGGCGGAGAAGAAAGTGGACGTGGACGCGCTCACGACCCACGTCGTGCCGCTCGATTGCATCGACGAGAGAAGTTCTGAGGCCCTCGACGACCCCGACGCGATTCTGGGAATGGTGTTCACCCCGCGCCGGCGCTGAAACGGCGCGTTCTGGTTGGGAAACGGACACTGCTTGGCGCAACAGCAAGGGGAGAGGAGACGAACGACCCATGGGCTCACTGAAAGGAAAACGCGCTCTTGTGACGGGCGCCGCCCACGGCATCGGGAGAGCCATTGCAGAAGACTTGATCAAAGCAGGCTGCGACGTTTTCATTCACTACCACCAGCGGGACGAGGGGCTGCAGGATCTTCTCGACTTGGCGCAGTCCCTCTCGCAACGGGCGGGTTCCTTTTCGGCGGACCTGACGGTTGAAGGCCAAGCGGTCGACTGCGTGGCGAAGGCCGTCGGTTTTCTAGGCGGCTTGGAAGCGCTCGTGAACAACACGGGGGGAATGGTCGCCCGGAGGCTGATCGGAGAGATCGATCGCGATTTCTGGCAAAAAGTCATCGACGTGAACATGACGACCATGATGCTCGTGACGCGGGAAGCCGTGCCGCATCTGGCCGAGGCGGGCGGCGCGAGCATCGTGAACAACGCCTCCCTGGCGGGGCGAAGGGGGGGACACGGCGGGTCGATCGCCTACGCCACGAGCAAAGGCGCCGTTTTGACTTGGACGCGAGCGCTGGCTACCGAACTGGCGCCCCGAGGGATTCGCGTGAACGCCGTGGCGCCGGGCTTGATTCTCGGGACCCTCTTTCACGACACGTTCACAACGAAGGAATCGGCCGAAGCGACGATTCAGGCGATCCCGCTCGGGCGCGCGGGCAACGTCTACGACGTCTCGAGGGCCGTCGTCTTCCTGGCGTCGGAGTACGACGGCTTCATCACGGGCGAGACGATCGACATCAACGGCGGGGTCTACTGCGCCTGAGTCGATGAGGAAGCAAGCGGCAAGGGATGAAACAAGACGTATTGGACGCGCTCTCGGGCAGATTCCCTCGGCGGATTCCGTCGAAGGAAACGCTCAACCATCCCGGCATCATCAGCCGTGTTGCGGGATTCGACGTCTTCGAGGATACGCCGCGGGCGTTCGACATGGCCTGGCGCAAGCTCGGCATCGACGTGCACACGCCGCTCCCCCGCGAGAACGCCCTTCGTCCGAAGGCGCCGGGCGGGACCTGGGAAGAAGGCAACCTCCGCTATGGCGATATCGGGGTCTATCCGACAACGATGCCGAAGGAATACTGCCCGGAGATGGATAAGGGCGACCCGGACTGGGCCTACCGGTACGATGCTTCGAGGGACGGTTTCCTCCCAGAAGACGATGCGGCGCGAATGCCGGAAGACGAGTTGCACGCCTCCTTTCGCCGGCGGGGCGGCTTGCAGGGAGAAGGCCGGATGGGGCGACGCGAGGATCTTTTCGAGATTAGCCGCACTTTTCGCCGGCGCTTCGGCGACGGGGCCGTCATGTACCATCTCTACTACACGACGCTCTTCATGTGGCCCGTCGTGAAGTTCGGTTGGGAGGACTTCATGATGGCGGCGCGCATGGATCCCGAGCGCTTCGATGAATGCCTCTGGGAGCCGTGGTCGCGCGTCAGCCGCGAGTACTTCGAAGCAATCGCCCGAACGGACGACGAGGTCGTCTTCACGCACGACGATCTCGCGATGGCGACGGGGCCGGTCTTCGAGATGGACTTCTACGAGAAGCATATCTTCTCTCGCTACGAGTTCATCTGGGAGCCGGCGGTCCAGGCGGGAAAGAAGATCGTTTTCGTCTGCGACGGGAACATGGAGGCCTTTCTCGAGAGGCTGCTGGAGTTTCCGATTGACGGCTTGATGTTCGAGAACCCGGCGACTTCCTTCGACCGGGTCCTCGAGACGTGGGGCAAAGCGGGTCGCGGCTTTATCGGCGGGATCGCGACCGAGATCCTCTCCAACGGCACGCCCGATCGGGTGCGCGCCCACACGAGGGAAGTCATCGAAAAGGGGCGCGAGTACCCGGGGTTCATGGTCAGCTCCTGTGGCGGATTGCACGGCGGCATCCCGATGGAAAACATGCTGGCCTACTTCGAGACGCGCAACGAGATGGGCGTTCCGGCGGAACTGTGAAGA
>DATKZW010000487.1:0-3608 GCA_035527775.1 Sumerlaeia bacterium
CGCCGAGAAGTACGACGTTGACGGCGTGCACTTCGACTACATCCGCTATCCGGGCGAAGTGGGCGAGACCTGCTTCTGCGCCGGATGCAAGGAGCGCTTCGAGAAGTTCATCGGAGCCAAGATTGAGAAATGGCCCGACATCGTGCACGACGACGCCGGGGTCGAGCAGCAGTGGTACGAGTTCCGCCGGCAGCAGATCACGAAGGTCGTGGCGACGGTCGCCGAGCGTGTGCGCGCGGTCAAGCCCAACGTCAAGGTCTCGGCGGCCGTCTTCCGCAATTGGCCGTCCGACCGCGACCGGATCGGGCAGGACTGGAAGGTCTGGTGCGACAAGGGGTATCTCGACTTCGTTTGCCCCATGGACTATACGCCGGACAACGACGTCTTCGAGGAAATGCTGTCGCGGCAGTTGCCGTGGGTTGGCGACGTCCCCTGCTATCCCGGAATCGGCATGGGCGTTTGGCCCGATCCCGACGACATCACTAAGCTCGTCGAGCAGATCAAGATCACGCGCCGCCTGGGCGCGGACGGCTTCACGATCTTCAACTACGAAGGCGAATCCGCCGTCGATCACATGATACCCATGTGCGGGAAAGGGATTACGAGGAAAGAGTAGGAACTCTTCTTCATTTCCTTCACCGGGCGCCCCGCCGGGCTTGACCTTTCGGAACAGGGACGCCCGAAGCGCAGTAAAGACGGGAGCAAGACGCGTCTTGTTCTGTGCGGTCGCCCGTCGGAGACGGCCTCCCACGTTGGTTCGTACGGGAGGGGACCTCTTCCGGCAGTCCAACGTGGGAGGCGGCCTCCGGCCGGCGACCCCGCTCCACAGGCGGAGCGGGCGGAACGGGAACGCGGGAATCCGAACCGACACGGATCTTGAAAGGAGACGCTGATTGTGAAACAGGAAAGAGACGCCCAGGAAACACCGCGGAAGATCCCCATCGCGCTGCAACTTTACTCGGTGCGCGAGGACTGCGCCCGGGATCTGGCGGGGACCCTGGCGGCCGTGGCCGAGATGGGCTACGAGGGGGTCGAATTCGCCGGCTTCCACGGCCACGGCGCGCCCGAGGTGCGAGCCATGCTCGAGAAGAACAGCCTGCAAGTGGCCGGCTCGCACACGGCTATCCAGGCCCTTCTGGGCGATGCATTCGAGGAAACGGTGGCCTTCAACCGCGAGATCGGCAACCGGTTCATCGTCGTTCCCGGTCTTCCCGGCGAGTACACGAACTCCCCCGGCGCCTGGCGCCGAACGGCCGATCTGTTCAATGAGTTGGCGGCTCAACTGGCGCCCCACGGCATGCGTCTGGGCTACCACAACCACGCCGCCGAGTTCCAGCCGCTCGAGGGCGAGATTCCTTGGGACATTCTCTTCAGCCGCGCCAAGCCCGAGATCATCGCGCAGATGGACGTCGGCCACGTGCTGCGCGCGGGCGCCGATCCGCTGCCCTACCTCGAGCGCTATCCGGGGCGCGCCGTCACGGTGCACGTCAAGGAATATCCTGACGAGAAAATGGTCGGCGAGGGCGACGTGCCCTTCGCGGAGTTCTTCCGCCTCTGTGAGACCATCGGCAACACGGAGTGGTACATCGTCGAGATCGAGTCCTACCCGGTCTCGCCCCTGGAGTGCGCGCGCCAGGCCATCGGCAACCTCCGCGCCATGGGCAAGTGAAGCCGGGCCGGCGTGGCTGCGTGGCGGAACGTCACGAGCTCGATCTCCGGAGCGTCCGCGGCGACGCGCCCGTGATTTTCCGGAACTGCCGCGAGAAGTGGTTCCTGTCCTGGAAGCCGACGGCGAACGCGATCTCAGTGATCGTCGCGTCGCTCGTACGGAGAGGATCGCCGGCCTTGTGTGCGCGGAGACGGATAAGGTACTCGAGCGGCGTGCGCCCCATGGCGCGCTCGAGCGTTCCGAGAAACGGTCGTTCGGACTGGTGGGCGATCCGGGCAAGCGGGAACCGCGCGATTCGTCGCGGGTAGTTCCGCTCGAGAAAGCTGATGGCTTCGGCGACTTCTCAGGGACCCGTCAAAGCCGGCAGGAGGGGCCGCCGAGGCGTTATCGCGATGCTCGCGGCGGTCGCATCGCAATGGAAACCGCCCCGGAATGCCAATCTTGGTGGCGTCTTGGCTGAATCTCAGCCCGGAAACGAGGAGAGTCCTCCCGGTTGGAGGACAACAACGGCCCCCTGGGAGGTCAGGCGGGAAATGTCGGTCGAAGGGAGAGATAGGTTATGGGTGAGTCAATCAGTCGAAGAGGGTTTCTTGGGGCAACCACGACAGGAGCGGGAGCGATTCTGCTCGCGGGGTCGTTGGGCGACGGCCGGGCGCGGGCAGAAGAAGAGGCGCCATGGCCGCCCAAAATGCCGCCCGTGACAATCCATAAGGTGTACGTGGGCCGAACCGGCGGGATCTACCTCTCGCGGCCGGCGGAAGAGATCGGCAAACTTGACAACTACCTGGCCCAGGTGGAGCGGAAACTGGGCGACGTCAAGTTCGTCGGCGGGGAGCAAGTGCCTCCGGCCGACGCGGCGGAGATAGCGGCCAAGCTGAAAGAGGCTGACGGCGTCATTCTGTTCCACCTGAGCGGCCACGGCGGCGGCGCGCCCGAGCCGGCGATGACCCAGATCGTGGACGTCGGCTTGCCCACGGCGGTGTTCTCTCAACCGTTCAGCGGCCACGGCTGGATGTATTTCCCCGAGTGGCGGAAAGCGGGCAAGAAGGTCGTTTTGCTGCCCACCAGCGACTGGAGCGAGCTCGAGCGAGTCGCGGCGTTGATGCGCGTGGCGCCGCGGCTGCGCCAAACGCGGATCGTCGTCGTGAACGGACCCTTGGGGACGGCCGCGGCCTGTTCCGCCGAGGAGGTCAGGAAACGCCTGGGGGTCGAGCTGGTCCCGGTTGCCATCGAGGACACGGTCAAGGCTCACCAGGCCGTTGATCTCAAGGCGGCGGAAGCCGAGGCGGAGACATACTGGATCAGCAACGCGAAGAAGATCGTAGAGCCCTCCCGGGACGAGATCGTCAACTCGGCGCGCTTCTACCTGGCGGTGAAGAACATCATGATCAAGGAACGGGCGCAGGCCATCACCAGCTCCGGATGCATGGGGGGGCCGGCCAAAGGCTGCCTGACCTTCAGCAAGCTCAACGACTTGGGGCTCGTCGGCAGCTGCGAGGGCGATATGGACTCGACGCTCACCATGCTGATGTTCGCCTATGCCTTCGGGATTCCCGGCTTCATCACCGATCCGGTTTTCGACACCGCCCGAAACGCGCTGATCCACTTCCATTGCACCTCGGCGACCAAGATGGACGGCCCTGCCGGCAAGCGCCTGCCCTTCACCATCCGGAATCAAAGCGACAGCGACCAAGGAGTGTCATTGGATGTGGAGAATCGCGTTGGGCAGCCGGTCACCTGCGCCAAGTTCGTCAACCTCGACACCATGTTGATTTCCACCGGAAAGATCGTGGAGGTCACTCACGATGAACTCGGCTGTCGGACGCAGTTCGTCACCGAGGTGGCCGATTCCCGCGCGATGTTTCAGAATTGGGGGGCCGGTGTGCTCGGGGGCGACGTGATGACCCTCCTCCACCGCGTGGTCTTCTATGGCAACCAC
>DATKZW010000488.1:0-5144 GCA_035527775.1 Sumerlaeia bacterium
CTCGTGCGGAAGATGTCAGGAACCTTGGCCGGAATACAGCACGCACCGGCACATGTGGGTTTCGCTGAAGGAGACGCAAGCGGGGTACTCGCGCGAGCATTCGGGCCTGGCCTCGGGGCAGCGCTGGTGGAAATGACAGCCGGGGGGAGGCGCGATCGGGGAAGGAACGTCCCCCTCGAGCACGATGACGCGACGGCCCGCGCCTTCTTCCACGCGCGGCACGGCGGACAGCAGCGCGCGCGTGTAGGGGTGGCGCGGAGTCTGAAAGATCTCTTCGGCGGTCCCTTCTTCGACGACGCGACCGAGATACATGACCGACACTCGATCGGCCAGATACTGCACCACACTCAGGTCATGGGTGATGAAGAGGTAGGACAAGCCCAGTTCGCTCTGGAGATCTTTCAGCAAATTCAGGATCTGCGCCTGCACCGAAACATCGAGCGAGCTGGTCGCCTCGTCGCAGATCACGAGTTCCGGCCCCACGGCGAGCGCGCGCGCCAGGCCGATGCGCTGGCGTTGCCCGCCGGAGAACTCGTGCGGGTAGCGCGTCGTCATGCTCGGGTCGAGTCCAACCCGTCCCAGAAGCGCATGGATGCGATCGTTTCTCTCCGAGCGGGACGCCCCCACGCCGTGCGTTTCCATCCCCTCGGCGATGGTCTCGCCGATCATCAGCCGAGGGTTCAGACTGGAGAAGGGATCCTGGAAGATGAACTGAATCCGCCGGCGAAACTTCCGCATTTCGCCGCGAGACCGCCCGACAAGTTCCTCGCCGCCGAAGCGAATGAAACCATCCGTCGGGTCGAGAAGGCGGACGATGCACTTGCCGACGGTCGTCTTCCCGCAACCCGACTCACCGACCAGTGCCAGCGTCTCGCCCTTGCGGATCACGAGGTCCACGCCGTCGACCGCCAGCACGCGGCCCACCGTCCGCTTCAGAACGCCCTTGCGGATCGGGAAGTGCATCTTGAGTCCTTGGACCTCCAGACGCCTGTGATCCGGTTCGAGCGCGCTCGGCGGAGCAGGCTGCGTCGCGTCGCCCAAGGTCCGCGCTTTGCCTTTCGCTCGGTCTTCCAGGAGGAAACACGCGGCGTCGTGCTCCGAACCGATCGAGTAGGCCGGCGGGACCTCCCGGCGGCAGCGGTCCATCACGAAGGGGCAGCGATTCGAAAAGCGACACCCCTCGGGGAACTCCGTGGCCTTCGGCACGACGCCCTCGATAGTGGCGAGCTTGCGGTCGCGTTTCCCTTTGGAGGGGAGCGAGCGGAGCAGGAGGCGGGTATAGGGATGGGAGGGATTTGCGAAGAGTTCCTCCTGGGTGGCTCGCTCGACGATCCGCCCGGCGTACATCACCCCGACGCGATGGGCGTTTTCGCGCACGACGCCCATGTCGTGGGTGATCAGGAGAACGGCGGTTCCCATTTCTTCCTGGAGCTCGCGAACGAGTTCGAGGATCTGCGACTGAATCGTCACGTCCAGGGCGGTGGTCGGCTCATCGGCAATGAGCAACTCGGGCCGGCACACCAGCGCCATGGCGATCATCACGCGCTGGCGCATGCCGCCCGACATCTGGTGGGGGTACTCGGTGAAGCGCTTCTCCGCATCGGGGATGCCGACGCGCCCCAGCATCTCGACCGCCAGCGCGCTCGCTTCGCGGTGCGGCATTTTCTGGTGCAGTCGAATCGTTTCCAGGATCTGATTGCCGATGGTGAAGACCGGATTGAGCGCCGTCATCGGCTCCTGGAAGATCATGGAGACGTGGTTGCCGCGAATCTTGCGCATCTCGACCGGGGGCAGGACGGAGATCTCCCGGCCGCGAAGGAAAACGCCGCCGCCTGCGATGTAGCCGGCGGGGCGGGGCAGAAGCTGCAGGATGGACAGCGCCGTCACCGACTTGCCGCATCCCGACTCGCCGACCAGAGCGAAGGTCTCTCCCGCCGAGATGGAGAACGACACGCCGTCCACGGCCTTGGCCGTCCCGGCGCCCGTGCGGAAATAGGAGCGCAGGTCCCGGACTTCCAACAACGGCGCCGACGAGGAGGGCGGGGCGGGGGAAGAACGGGTCGTGGGGGCGGCGGCGGTCATTGCGTTCTCAGCCTCGGATCGAGGGCGTCGCGCACGGCGTCGCCGAAGATATTGGCCGGCAGCACGAGCCCGAGCATGAAGATGAAGGCGGCGGCCAGTTTCCACCAAACGACGGGATCGCGCGCCAGCTCCATGCGGGCGTCGTTGATCATCCGGCCCCAGGAGTACGTGTCGGCGCCGACGCCGATGCCGATGTACGTGAGGGCCGCCTCGGCGAGCACCATGCCCGAGAAGCTGAGAACGGCCGTAATGAGCACGACGTGGAAGACGTTGGGCACAATGTGGCGCGCCAGAATGCGCCAACGCGCGACGCCGGTGGCTTCGGCGGCTTGCACGTACTCCGTCTCGCGCAGCTTGAGCGTCTCGCCGCGCAGAACGCGGCACAGGCCCGTCCATGTCGAGATGCCGAGAATGGCGCAGAGCTGCGGCAGCCCGCGGCCGAAGATGACCATGAACGCCACCACCATGAGCACCCGCGGAATCGAGGCGAGGACCGTGTAGACGTACTGAATCACGTCGTCCACCCAGCCGCCGAAATACCCGGCCACGACCCCGAAGAGAATGGCGAAGGGGATGGCGAGGAGCGTCGTGAGACCGCCGAGGATCATGCCCGTTCGGATGCCTTTGAGAGCCACGTAGAACACGTCCCCGCCCACTTTGTCCGTGCCGAGGAGGTGCTTGCGCGAATAGCGCAGATCGGGATGCCCCTGGGCGATTCTTCCGTCGGGTCCGATCATGATCTCCGACGTGAACTGCTTCGCGGCGAGGGGCGCGGAGTAGGTTTTCTCGCGGGAATCGCGCAGGTCCGCGCAGACCGAATCCAGGACGGAGATGCCCCTGGAATCCCTGATCCGCTTGCCTTGGGGATCGAACAGCGGCTCCCCGTCCCGGCTGCGAGCCTGGGGATGCCATCCCACGCTGTCGAGCAAAGCGACGGCGGCGTAAAGGCAGACGATGAAAAAGGAGACCACGGCCAAGCGCCGTTGCATGACTTCGCGCACGGCCAAACGCCAATAGGCGCGGCGGCCCAGACGCCAGACGAGGAGGGCGAAGCCCAGAAGGAGACACGCGACCAAGGCGTCCTGGAAGTACCAGTTCTGCCAAATCTCCCTGATCTGTTCCTTCACTTCATCCGGCATCTTCCTGTTCCACAAGGGACGCGGTTCCGCCTCGCTCCGACCGCCGCGTCACCCCAGCCGCACGCGGGGATCGACCAGCGTGTAGGAAATGTCGACCATGATCAAACCGATGATATAGAGAACCGAACCCAGAAACACCATGGCGCGGACAACGGCGAAATCCTGGCCGTGAATCGCTTCAATGAGATAGCTTCCCAGTCCGGGGATGGCGAAAAAGGCCTCGAGCAGGAGGTTGCCCATTATCAAGAAAGGGATCATCACGACCACGGAAGTGAGGATGGGAATGAGGGCGTTCTTCAGCGTGTGCTTGAAGAGGACCGATCCCTCGCCGAGCCCCTTGGCGCGCGCCGTGCGCACGTAGTCCTTGTTGATTTCTTCGAGAAACAGAGTTCGGTAATAGCGCACGCCGCCGCCGATATAGGCGACGAAGCCGATGAGAATCGGCAGCGCAATGAACTTCAGGCTGTGGAGTCCTGTGTCGAAGCCCGATATCGGAACCAGGCGCAGGTGCTTGGCCACCAGAAACTGCCCCCCCACGATGTAGAAGAGTATAGAGATCGACATCAGGAGGACGCAGACGATGAGAACGGAGAGATCGATGTAAGTCCCTCGGTAGAACGCCACGATCATAGAGACGAAAACATTGACGAAGAGCGAGGCAAAAAACATGGGCACCGTGATGGAGAGCGATGGCGCGATGCGGCCGCGGATCTCACGACCGATGGATGAGGCGTCCTTATCGGAAGTCCCGAATCGCATGAGGAACAGCGGCATGCTCTTTTGCCAAAAGATCGTCTGGGTGAAAAACCCGAGCCCGCGCTCTTTCGTGTTGTAGAGCCGCGGCAGATGATAGCCGTGCTCGCGTTTCCACTCTTCGATCAGCTTCGGGTCGATGCGCTTCTCCCCGAGAATCGTTCTCGCCATGTCGTTGGGCGAGTAGACGAAGAAGAAGAGGAAGAACGTGATCAAGTTGACGCCGACGAGAATCGGGACGGCGTAAGCGATGCGGCGAATGATGTAGGCCGTCATCTTAGAGACCCTTCTCGCGCCGGTGCACAATCACGATCCCCGGAAGCAGCAGGAGGCATAGGAGGGTCATCGTTGCGGCGATGGGCCCGACCACGGGCCGGTTCCATTCCTTCTGGCGCTGGACGCGCAGCTGCGGATCGAGGCGTTTGAACTTCAGCGTGTCGTACGTCATGCGGTGCGGCTTGCCGTTGTAGTACCACTCATGATTCAGGCCGTAGAGGACGGGGTGGAAACCCCACACCCAAGGCGCGTCGCGGCGCAGAACGTCGAGCGCGCGGCGGATGATTTCGAGACGTTCCCGCCCGTTCTCCATACTTTCCATCTGTTTGAAAAGTTGGTCGAACTCCGGATTCGCGTAGTTGGAGCCGTTCGGCCCCATGGCGCCCGCCTTCGCGTTGGGGCCGTAGAAAAGGAAAAGGAAGTTCTCGGGATCAGGATAATCGGCGAGCCAGCCGAGTTCGAAGATCTGGAAGTTGCCGGTGTCCATTTTCTCACGGAACCGCCTCAGATCCGTGGGACGCTCGCGCAGGTCGATTCCCAAAAGCGCAAACCGACCGCGGAACCATTCGAATTGGCTGGCGAAGGCGGGGTCTCCGCCCGATGCATGGTCCCAGTAAAGCGCTAGAGGCCGCCCGTCCTTGCCGCGGCCCTCCGGGTAGCCCGCCTCGGCCAAGAGCCGACGCGCTTCCTCGACCGGTTTGCGCACGTAACGTTTGCGCACGGGGTCCCAGTCGTCCACGAGAGGGTTTGCGCCCGCTTCCCCGGGTTCGTTCCCGAAAATTCCCGGAGGGATCGGTCCTTGAGCCGTTACGCCGCGAGCGTTTAGGAAGATGTCGAGGTACTCGTTGTAGTCGACGGCGATGGAGATTGCCTGCCGCAGTCTCTGCTTGTCCG
>DATKZW010000489.1:0-2241 GCA_035527775.1 Sumerlaeia bacterium
GGTCCATGGTTGGGTTCAGAGTGCCGGCGTGACGAGCGCTCACGATGATCGTCGCAACTCCGGTCAGCAACGGAAGCGCGAGAGCCGCGATGGCCCAACCCAAGCAGCCGCGGGTCGCACCGACCCCGTCGGCCCCACCGACCGCGTTGGCCGCATTCCCAGACGCGCGCCCCGACGGGCTCAAGTCAGCCCACGCTTCGGCCGGACCGATGCGGAATCTTGCCCAATATCTCCCTAGGACGATCCAGAGAAAGAGAACGGCCCAGGACAGGTAGCTCTCCTTGGTCAGATTCGCGGCCGCGAGCATAGCGCCAACGGCAAGCAGGCGACCGGGCCTCGGCGCCGCGCGCCGCATCTCATGCCACCAGGAACGAAGTCCATGGAGATAGAGGCAGCAGGCTACTGCCGAGGGCAGCGTCGAGGCCCAGAAGAACAGATGTCCCGTTGCCGGTCCCGCGGCGAGATAGAAGCCGACGGCGATCAGGGACGCCGCCGGCGTCGCGGATACCATCCGCGTCACGGACCCCGTCCACGGCATGGACCCCGTCCACGGCATCCAGTCCCGGAGGAGGCGCCAGAAGAGCCACGTGGTTGCGGCCCAAAGCAGAACCAGCAGGACGTTGAAGGGCGCGGGATTCAGACCCGCCGCTTGAAAGACGGCCGCCATGACCCAGTTGCCCAGAGGGCGGTAGAAGAAAAGGGATTCCCCGCGAAAGAACTCCCAGAACCGCCAAAGCGGGCGGCGCCCGAAGTAGTAGAAAACCATGAAGTCGTCTTCGAAGAAATAGTGGTCGATCGCCAACAGGTACGGGACGAGGCAAACTGCCGACGCGACCGCGACGATCCAGCCGAGGGACCTGGAAGAACGGGACAATGCGGGGGGAGGCGCTCTCATCACAGGGCGTGTATGGGTCTGCCGTCTGCCCGAGGAGACTCCGTCATATCCGGGAGGGAGCGCCTCGGTTTGCCAGGGCGAATCCGCAGCATCTGTCCCATTCGCCCGATTCGTGTTCCATTTGGCGAGCCGTCTCCGGCTTCAGCCCGTATTCGGGGCGGGCTTCTCGCCCTGGCGCCGACGGCTTTCGGATTGGCGCTTGCGGACAAGGTCGACGACTGCCCGAAAGCGTCGGCGGTTCTCTTCCGAGGCGTCCATCAGGGACTCGTGAGCGGAAAGGATGAGGTCCGAGGGGTCCTTGGCGGCCAGACCGGCAGGCATCAGGAAAAGGCGGTCGGGTTTCGGGGCGGGCCGATCGCTGATTTTGAGCCGGTCGAGGAGGCCCAACTCGCTCAGTTGCGAGGAAACCCTCTCGCAAGGCTGATGGAGGAGAATCTCATCGGCGAACTGGTGAAGCAGACCCAGCACGGTGGAATCCAGCGACTCGCACGCGGCCAAGTCCACGTGAATGGGCGCCGCGGACCGGGGCGGTCCGTGAGCGGCCTCACCGACCCTGTCGGCCTCGCCGACCCCGTCGGCCTCGCCACGCAGGGAGGCGAGCCTGGTTCGAAGGGCCTGCCCCAGATGCCACGTCCCCTTGCCGCTGATGCGAATGACGCCGACGGGGTCGGTGAGGCCGACGGGGCCGGCGGCGCCGCCGCCATCGGCCCATCCCCCGGAGATCCCCGCCCGGAGAGGCGAATGCTCCTGAGGCGCCAGCCCCGGCAGGACCACTTCCACGTTCTTCCGAGATTCCTCTCCGCACGGGACGCCGATGGCTTCGGGCGCGGAATATTGGATTACAACGAAGCTGACATCGTCATAGAAGGGCGTCATCCCCCGGTGATCGTGGAGCATTTCCTCCAGGTTCCGCGCAATGTCGGAGGGCGGCCTCCCATGCCAGTGAGCCGCCCCGCGGGCCAACCGTTCATAGCCGAGCTCCTCGCCTCCCGCGTTGCGAGCCTCGGGGATCCCGTCGGTGTACAGGAGAAGAAAATCGCCGGGCTCCAGAATCATCCTTGCCGTCTCAAAGGTCGGCGATTCGCGCACCCCCAGCGCCGGGCCGAAAACCGGCAGGAAGCTCGACCGGCCCCCCGGCCGCTTGGCCTCACCGACCCCGTCGGCCTCACCAACCCTGTCGGCCTCCGCTCTGGAAACGACCACGGGAGATGGATGCCCCGCACAGGCGCACGTGACTTCGCCGTTGCGGCCATTGATGACTGCAATGGCCATCGTGACCAGAAGGGGGGGATCGAAGTTCTCCTCGAGCAGACCCTGGTTGAGGTATTCCAGGGCGCGCGCGGGGG
>DATKZW010000490.1:0-4986 GCA_035527775.1 Sumerlaeia bacterium
CAAGAGAAGACTGGGTAGAGCGTCTCTGGAAAGAAATGTCCGAAAGACCGGCAGTGGGGCGTTGCCCCACCCGACGAGATGAGGCGCGGAGTCGATGCCGTTCGCGCCCAGACCAAACAGACCGCCCGCGAAATCGTCGCCTCCGAAGAGTTCCAGCGTCGCAGCGATTCCGCACTCCGCATTCCGCAATCCGCATTCCGCACTTGTCGCGCGCTTCTACCGCGCGTTCCTCGGGCCGTAGCAGATCATTGTCACGATTGACAGCATGCTTGACTCGTGGCATAGGACATGAAATGGAGCGGGAGGAAGGGAGGGATTTCGCGAGGGGCGCCGACTGCGGGCGGAGCGCCGCACTCTCTCGGGAATAAGCTGCGTACAGGCCGCTGCCCGTCTGCCTACTAGCCGCTCGGTCCCGGGTTCGAATCCAGGCGGGCTCGCCGGCCCCCCTCAGACTCCGCGCGATCTCTCGCTTTCCCAGAACCATGGATCTCACCGTTCAGGACTTTCTCGACGAGCTGCACCGGCTCACCCCGTGGGAAGACCCGCAGCCGGACCTTCCGCAAGCGGAGCTTCTTGTGGGAGACCCTCGCGCCCGCGTGCGAAGCGTGGGCGCCCTCGTGGATCCCGAACCGAGCCGCTTGCTTCGCGCAAGTCGTCGTTTCGGTCTGATACTTTCGTACCACCCGTTGCAGGCGGGTTTGATTTCCCGCCTGAGAACGGACGACCCGGCGGGTCGAGCCGTCGCTGGTCTGCTCGAGCGGAACTGTGCGCTCGCGTTCTGTCAACGCAGACTGGACGGGTCCGCTCTCGGGCCAAGCCGCACGGTGGCCGATCTTCTCCGGCTTGGCGGCGCCGAACCCGTGGCCCAGGCTCAGTGGGGGGGGCTCTCCGAGGAAGTCAAGCTCGTGGTTTTCGTCCCGACCGGACATGAGCCGGCCATCGTCGAAGCCATCGCGCGGGGCGGGGGCGGCGTCATCGGCCTCTATAGCCACTGCACCTTCCAGTCGCCGGGGACCGGCACCTACCGCCCTCTGGAGGGCGCCTCCCCGTGGGCCGGCGAGGTCGGCCGCCTCGAGCGCGCGGAGGAAATCCGGCTGGAAAGCCGCGTGCCGCGCTCGCGCCTTAGCCAGACACTCGATCTCGTGCGTGCCGCGCACCCTTACGAGGAGATGGCTTACGACATCTACCCGGTCGAGGAGCGCGTATCGGTTGTTTCCCACGCCGCGTTCAGGGGGGAGCTGCCGCGTACGATTCAGGCGCGCTCTCTGGTCGTCAGACTTCGCCGAGCGCTCGGCGCGCGCGACGCGGTCCGGTTGGAGGCGGGAGATCCGGCCGCGCGGGTCAGCCGCATCGCTATCTGCACAGGAAGGGACCTTGACCTCAAGGAGATGGTCGCTCGTATTGACGTGCAAGTTCTCGTCACGGACCGACCGGATCCCGGCCTCCTCCCTGCCTGGCGCGGGGCGGGCCTCGTGGTCGTCGCAATCGACTATCTCGCCTTGCGCTGCGCCGTGATGCGCTGCCTGATGGAGTCGCTGGCATCGAGTCAAAGGCTTCGCGAGGCGGGGGCGCGTTCCGCGGGCGTCCGAATCCGCTGGATTGCGTGAGGGGCGGGAAGACTCGGGGAAAGAGGTTGACACCCGCGCGGGGCGTCGTTACCCTTTTCCCGGCAGCGTGGGCCAAACCAGGCGCTGGGGTCGAGAATGCGAGGCCGTCAGATGCCATCCCCCTCTTCCCGCACGCGAAGCCCGAAGGTCGGCCCCCTCCAGGTGCTCCCCCTCGGCATCGGGGGCGCTTTCTCCAAGTTCGACTACTATTGCAGTCTTTTGATCTTGGGCGGTGAAACGCGCTGCCTCATCGACTGTCCCGATCCGATTCACAAGGTCCTCCACGAGCAGACTTCGCGAGCCGGTCTCTGCATCGACGCCGGCGACATCGAGCATCTCGTCCTGACCCATCTCCACGGCGATCACAGCAACGGGCTCGAGTCCTTCCTTTTCTATCGCAAGTACGTCGCCCAGGTCTCGCCGCCCGCGATCTACGCGCTCCCGGAGACTCTCGAGGCGCTGTGGCCCCGCAAACTGGCCGTTTCGATGGAGCGCAGTTGCCTCCCCGCCGCCGGGATCGACGACACGCACAAGCCCGAGGACTTCTACGAGACTCGGGTTGTGGACGAAGACCGACCCTTCTCGATAGGGAACCTGGCCTTTGAGATCCGCCGCACCCAGCACTCTTTGCCGACCTTCGGGTTTCGCGTCTCGTGCGGGGGGCGCGCCTTCGGTTACGGCTGCGATACGCGCTTCGATCCCGCTCTCATCGATTTCCTGTCCGCCGCCGACCTCATCTTCCACGAATGCGGCGAAGAGCCGCTTCACACGCCCTGCGAGAAACTCATGGCCCTCGACCCAGGCGTGCGGGGAAAGATCCACATTCTCCACCTCGCCGATCAGTTCGACCGCGCGGGGTCCGAGCTCCCGATCGTTGAACCGGGGCGGCTCTACGCGGTCTGACCTTTGGCCGGGGAAACGCTTGTGCGCGGCTCCGTGATTGCGTAGAGTGATCTCGGGCGGAAACTGGGGCCCTCGGCGAATCATGCCCGAGGTTCGCAATGCCGTACGAGGGACCGGGGAATCTCACAGATTTCCGCGAAGGGATGGGATCGCAAGCATGAACGCGACTAAAGAGAAGGCGATCAACCTGATCCAATCTCTGCCTGATGATTGCACTCTGGAGGAGATTCAGTACCATCTGTACGTCTGCCAGAAAACCGATGAAGGGATGCAAGACGTGCGCGCGGGCCGAGTCGTCCCGCAAGAACGCGCTGAGGAGAGTGTCCGAGAGTGGCTCGAGTAGTCTGGACAGAGTCCGCTTTGGGGGACCTCGAGTCCATTGTTCGCTACGTTGCGCGGGACTCGCGCACCTATGCCGAACGCTTGGGTACGAGGATCGTCAGCGCGCCGCGACGCTTGGAGCAATTCCCGTTGAGTGGCCGAGTAGTCCCGGAATTTCATGACGAATCGATCCGCGAGCTGATTTACGCTTCCTACCGCATCCTCTACTTGGTCAAGGAAGACTTGTGTTATGTTCTGGCAGTGATACATGCCAGCCGGGATATCGTTCGCCACATCAGGCCGGGCGAGTGGATTATCGAGTGAGTTCTCACCGCAGACCCGCGTTGTCACATGGCGGCGCGCTGGGCGGAAGAACCGTGACGGCTCCACAGGGGCAAGATACGGAACAGCCTCAAGCTACAGCCCGTGTCAGCCGGGGAAAGGAACGGCTTCCATGTCTTACGAAGACGGCTGGGCGGCGGTCAACCTGCGGATGCCGAAGCGCGTGCCGCGTTTCGAACCGAGCGCGGCGGAGTACCATTGGGACCTCGTCAAGGCCGTCACCGGGATCGACGTGAGCGTCGACAGCCCCCACGAGGAGCGCTTCCGCGCGCAACAGGCCTTCGTTCGCGCGTGGAACTACGACATCTACTTCGGCTGCGCCGTCGGCCACAACGTGCTCGGCGAGAAGCTGACCCACATGGGGCACGCCGAGTACGCCCAAAAAGGGCGCGACTTCGACGCCAACGTCTCTTGCCCCTTCCGCTCGCCCGAGGAGGTCCTCGCTTTCGATCCCTGGGAGACCTTCGCCGAACGGGACTTCGATGCGCGCCTGCGCCTTTTCAACGACCAGTACCGCGCCCAGTGCGAGGCCTTTCCCACGGCCCTCAACACCACCGGCATCTACACGACCCTCATGTCGGCCATGATCGCCATCTTCGGCTGGGACATGCTTCTGTCGGCGGCGGCCATATCGCCCGACGGATTCGGCGAAGTCGTCAATCGCTTCGCCTCGTGGATTCAGCAGTACTACGACGCGTGCGCCCATTGCGACGCCGACGTCATCTACAGCCACGACGACATGGTGTGGACTCAAGGCCCCTTCATTCACCCCGACTGGTACCGCAAGTACATCTTCCCGAACCTGGAGAAGCTCTGGGCCCCGCTCCGCGCCGCCGGCAAAAAGATCATGTTCGTCTGCGACGGCAACTACACGCCCTTCCTCGACGACGTCGCCGCGTGCGGCAACCACGGCTTCTGGTTCGAGATTTTCACCGATCTCGAAGCCGTCGCACGGAAATTCGGCCAGACCCACTTCATCATCGGCAACGTCGACTGCCGGGTCCTCACCTTCGGCTCGAAAGCCGACATCCGCGCCGAGGTCGAGCGCTGCATGGCGCTCGGCAAGCCGTGCCCCGGCTACTTCCTCTGCGTCAGCGGCCACATCCCGCCCAACGTCCCGGTCGAGAACGCGCTCTACTATAACGAGGTCTACGAGGAACTGAGCGTGCGGTGAGGCGCGCCGGGCGCGAAGCGGCGCCGTTTTGCGCTCGGGGAAAAGGGATACGCGCCATTGGCGAGATTCGCGGATGCCACGTCCCGGCGGGCGGCACGCCCGCGGAACTTCGGGCGAGGGCCTGCTCTCCGGGCAGAGCGCGCGTTACCATGTCGGCGCGGCCTTCTCGCAAGAAACGCGCGACCGGAACTCCCGGAATGCGGCCGCGATCAGGGGGCGTTTTCTTCTCTCATCTGCCGAAGGGCCTTGAGGTTCTTGCGACACGTCACGGTCTTCGGATGGTCGGGACCGAGGCTTCTCTCGCAGATCTTCACCGCCCGGCGCATGAGGGGCTCGGACTCGGCGAGGCGGTTCGTGGCCTGGAGCAACGCCGCCAGGTTACTGAGGTCCCTGGCGACTTCGGGATGCTCGGGCCCGAAGGCGGCCTCATCGATTTCGAGGGCGCGGCGCATGAGGGGCTCGGCCTCGGCGAGGCGGTTCGTGTCCTGGAGCAACAAAGCCAGGTTGTTGAGCTGAATCGCGACGTGCGGATGATTCGGCCCTTTGGAAGTCTCTTCGATCCTGAGCCCCTGGCGCATGAGGGGCTCGGCCTCGGCGAGGCGGTTCGTGGCCTGGAGCAACGAAGCCAGGTTGTTGAGC
>DATKZW010000491.1:0-7212 GCA_035527775.1 Sumerlaeia bacterium
CGGACGGCGAAAGCCGCGACGGCAGCGGGCACACGTCGACGGGAACGCCCATCTCTTCCAGCATGTCGGCGAGCGCCCCCCGTTCGCGGAGGCAGACCAGCCGCACGCGGAACTTCCGACGATCCAGCCTCGGCAGGACGGCGAGGATCTTTCGCTCAATGCCGCCCACCGGCAGCCACGTAATGACGCGCAAGACGTTCAGGGGGCGTGTCGGTTGTCCGAGGCTCACGGTTGCTTCACGGCAGGAATTTGCCATGCTCCGATCCGACTCCCGCAATCGTAGCAACCCGCCGTGCGGGGGAAAAGGGCAAAGTTCGCTCGATCGCCGAGGTTGCGCGGCGGCGCATTGTGTGTCGCGCCTTCTTTTCGTCCACAGATCGGACGAATGTCGCGAATGATGTCCACGGGCGGGAGATTCGCGCGGTTTGCGTCGTTCGCGTGTCGCGACCGGAGGGGAGAGGAGAAGTGGATGCCATGCGCGAGAGGGGATCCATGCGAAAACGTGTCGAGGATTTCACGGATAAAGAAGCGAGCGCCGCAGACCACGGTGTTTGAGGCGCCGCAATAGACCGTCAACTGGTCCCCGTCGGCAACGCGCCCGTTCGTGAAGACAACGTCGCCGACTTCGGAAGAAAGTTTCGCCCCAAACAAGAGGGGGCTCTTGTTTGGGGCGATGTGGGGGTGTGCAACATGCCTCCATGTCACACAGAAAGAGGTGAACTGCGCGTTCAGCTCTTTCAGGGAATCGGCCGGGCTGCCGATCCAAGGAGATTATCCCTCTTTGCCAGGGAACATCTCAAGGGTTTTTTCGGATTTTTCTTGGCGAGGGGCGAATCGGCATAGATTGTTGATTATTCTATGCTTGCGACGTCATACTGTTCGATGTGGTAGTCCTTGTTCTCGACGAAGTTCAGGGCCGCCCGACCGCGGTTGGCGATGGCCCGAGCGGCCTCTAACATCTCGTTTTCCAAGTATCTACGCATATCCGGATGCACCGTGATTTGCAGCGATTTGGGCTTGGGAGTCTTTCTCAGCGCGGCAAGGAGCTCATACTTGATGTTCTTCCAGATATGCCGCTCGGCGAGCACTCGGCCCGAGCCTTTGCAGTAGGGACATTTGCCGAAGATCACGTGCGCAAGGCTTGGGCGCACGCGCTTGCGCGTCATCTCAAGCAATCCGAACTCGCTCAGGGATCCGGCAGTCGTCTTCGCGCGGTCCCGTTTGAGAAGATCCTTGAAGTTCCGCACGAGGGCTTTCTGGTTTTCGCGATCCTTCATGTCGATGAAGTCGATGACGATGAGTCCCCCGACCTCGCGCAGCCGCAGTTGCCGAGCGACGGCCTCAGCCGCCTCGATGTTCGTCTTGAAAACCGTGTCTTCCTGGTTGCCTTTCCCGACGAACTTCCCGGTGTTGACGTCGATGGCGATCATGGCCTCGGTTTCGTCTATGACGATGTGGCCGCCGCTCTTGAGCCACACCTTCCGGCGCAGAGCTCTCTGAAATTGGTGCTCGACCTCGTACTTGTCGAAGAGGTTCTGGTCGGTGTCGTCGTAAACCGTGACTCGGTCTTCTACGTCGGGCATCATCGACGCGAGATCCCGCCGCAACACGCGCGCGTGGGGCTTGGAGTCAATGATGATCTCGCCAACGTCGTCGGTCAGTTCGTCCCGCACGAGGCGCCCCAGAATCTCATGGTCGTCGTAGACCAGGGTCGGCGCCGTCTGGTGGGCGCTGCTCCGGCGGATGCGCTGCCACAGCTTCTGCGACTTCTTCACGTCCAAGCGGATCTCTCCCTCGTCGTGATCCAGGCCCGCCGTCCGCACGATGAAGCTTCCTTCATCGGCTTTCAGATCGCGCAGAATGGCCCGCAGCCGACGGCGCTCGCCCTCGTCCTCGATCCGTCGCGACACGCCGCCGCCGTTCTTCTCACTATTGGGAAGAAGAACCAAGTAGCGACACGGTATGGAGATATAGGTTGTGACGCGCGCCCCTTTGGCGCCGATCGGCTCCTTGGTCGCCTGAACGAGGATCGAGTCGCCGGCCTTGATCTCTTTGCGCTTCTTCTTGCTTCGAGTCGCCGAGGACTTGCGCGCCGCGCCTTCAGGCTCGTCCGCTTCCTTCGCGGCGCTTCTGCCCGGCGTCGAGCCCGGTTCCGCGCGTCCCGAGGCTCCTCTTGTGGGGGCGCCGTATTCGCTGCAGACGTCGGAGAAGTGAAGAAAGGCGTTGCGCGCTTCGCCGATGTTCACGAAAACGGCCTGAAGTCCGGGAACGATGCTCTCCACTCGCGCCTTGTAGACGTTGCCGACGATGCTCTTCTCGTCGATCTGTTCAATGAAGAGCTGGGAAAGTTGGCCGTCCTCCAAGACCGCGACACGAATGTCTTTGTCTTCAACATTGATAAGGACCTGCTTTTTCACTATCGTGCACATCGCCTCTCTCGAGGATATACTAACGGGCGTCGAATGCGTCGCCGGCGCCCACCGAGCGATGCCATTATGAAGCGTAAGTCCACCGGTGGCAACATCTAAATCCCGAAAGGCGCGCTCTCCATCGCGCCTCGCGCGGGCGCTCGCCCGGCGGCCGGCGGCTCTGCCCCGTCGCACGAGGTCGCGGCGAAGCGCTTTTCGAGAAAGGTTTTCCAGCCGTGAGATCCCTTCGCATTCTCATGCTCAATAGCGCCCGCAAGTGGATCGGCGAAGCGGCCCACGCTCTATCCCTTGCCAAAGGATTGGAAGAGCGCGGCCACGTGGTTCTGTTCGGCGCGCGAGCCGGCCACGAGCTCGAGCGTCGCGCGCGCGACGAGGGAATGCGGGTTGCTTCTTTCGCGATGAAAGGCCGTTTCAATGGAGTGGACGACCTGCGCGATTTCCTGAAACTGCGTCACGCGATCCGCGAACGGGGCATCGAGCTCATCCACTGCCATCGCGGGAAGGACCACTGGCTCGCCGCCCTTGCGCGTCTCTGCGCCGGTCCTCGGCGTCCCGTTCTGGTTCGCACCCGCCACGTCGTGACCCCGGTGCGCGGTCACGCGTTCAACCGTTGGCTCTACCGACGAGCCACGCAGGGCGTGATCGCCGTTTCAGCCGCGGTCCGCGCCTCTCTCGAAGCGGCTCTCCAAACGGATGCCGCGGCAACGGGTGCGCGCGTCATTCTTCCGGGAGTCGACACGGAGCGGTTCAGCCCAGGACTGCGGCGGCCCGAAGTCCGCCGGCGCTTGGGCGCCGGACCCGAGACGGCGCTGGTCGGGCTGATCGGCCGGATCCAGCGCGTCAAAGGGCAGCGGCAATTCCTTGAGGCGGCAGCCGCCGTGGCTCGCTCGTGTCGCGAGGCCCACTTCGTGCTGGCCGGCAAGGGAACCCCGTCGCAGGTGGAGGCGCTCCGGCGCTACGCCGACCGCGTCGGGCTCCCCCGTGAGCGCCTGACCATTCTCGGGGTCTTGGCGGATCTGCCCGACGTGCTTGCCGCCCTCGACGTCGGCGTGGTGGCTTCGATCGGGTCGGAGGGGTCCAGCCGGATTGCGCTCGAGTACCTAGCTTCGGGTCTGCCTGTCGTGGCAACGCGGGTTGGGGGCATTCCCGATCTTCTCGACAACGAGCGGACCGGCTTTCTGGTGGAGTCGCATAACCCAACGGCCATGGCCGAATCAATCACCCGCCTAGTGACCGATCCCGGCAAACGGTGCGCCGTGGGCGAAGCGGGGCGGCGATCGGCGGTCCAGACCTTCAGCCGGGCGCGGTGGCTAAGCGAAACCGAAGCCTTCTACGAAGAGGTCCTGCGCCGCGAGAGGGAGGGAGGAGCTTAACGGGAAGGTCGCAACCGTCGGGAATGTCCGTGCGTCGAGGAGTAGACCAGGGCATGCTCGCGGCCACTGTTCAACGGCTTGAACACTCCTGCGGGAACTGTCGGGTCAAGACCGTCTCGGCCTAGCTCCCGTTGCGATCCCAATTGCCCTTTCGGCGGGAACGGGGCCGTGGAGCGCCCGTCTGTGCGTCAGAACGGCTCGGGGAAGCGTCAGAGCGAAGGTTTGCCCTTCCGCAAGCGTGTCATTTTGGCTCCTGTGAGATCGTCAGCCGTGCGGGCATTCCCGTGTGTCCATCTCTTTTGACACCCCCGCCCCGCCCTGGCCGCCCCGTGCCACGCACGCGACACTTGGCAAGGAGAGTGGCGTAAGTGTAATGAAATGAGGTTCTGACGGGAGCCGATGGAGCCATCATCGGACTCACGCTTGCGATGCGATTGTGGTCTCAGCTCCCTTCTTGGACAGCAAAGACGCCTCATGTCACCCGTGTGACACAGTTCCGGGGATCCAGCGGGTCTTTCGCCAGGGCGGTTGCACGGAGTCGGAGACATGTAAGTTTCGTAAATTCAGGCGTTTGTATCTTTGCGCGTCAAATGGTGGGGCGATTGGCATGGATCATGCGACAATACCCAGTACACTGAGTCACCTGTCTTGAGTTTGGACGGCAGAGGCTCATCATCTTAACACTCCTACCCTGTAGGTGTCCAACCACTAACCCAAAGAGCAGCCATTGACCCACCAAAAATCCCTCCCCGTCGCGCCGGCTTGGTTGTTCGTCGGCGCGACATCCTTTTTGGGGGCCTTGGATTGACTGGAGCGCCCCGTGAGGGACTGCGGGTTCCGCCCATTTCCGCGGCCAAGCGCGCGTTCTCCCGGTTTTCACCCGGTCGGCTTACGGGACCCGACCAGGCGGTTCTTCACGGATCGCATGGCGTTCCAGAGGGGTGGAGGGAGTCTGCGCTTGAGCCAGAGAGGGAAGGACCGACGCACGTGGGCCAGGGCGGCGCGCAGGCGAACGGGCCAGAGCAGGGTCCGGAGCAGGGCCGGCCGGGTCATGAGCCAGCGCCAGCGGCTCATGGTCACAAGAAGTTGGCCGGGCGCGCGCGATTGGCGCGACAGGAGATAGAGAACGTTGTAGGCGTCGCGGTTCGCCGCTAGGGGGCCCGTCGGACGGGGCGTGTCGTTGAGGATCTCAATAATCCGCGTGGCGGGGAATACGGAGAGTTTACTGAGCCCGCCGTTCAGGCGCGCGCCGCGGGGAAGGTCAACGAGCAGCTGCAGCGTATCGCGACAGTCTCGGTCGGTTTCGAGGGGATTATTCGTCATGATGTCGACGTTGACGTCCACGCCGAGACCGATCAATTGGCGCGCCGTGCCAATGATGGCTTCGCGTTGGCTGTTCCTCCCATAGACTTGCTCGAGAACGCGGCGGCTTCCGGACTGGATCCCAAGCGTCGCCCAATGCATTCCAGCGTCTCGAAGCATGGTCAAGGTCTCGGCGTGGAGTCCTTGGGGGTGGACGTAGCACCAGAACGGCAGACCCACTTCCCGCTTGTATCTTTCACAGAATTCCGCCAGCCATTTGCGATCCATGCTGAAGACATCGTCCTGGAAGTTGACGCGATCGATCGCATGAGCGCCTCGAGCGGCCACGAGTTCTCCCACAACGTGATCGACGCTGCGGCGCCGCACGGGGGGCTGCCCCTCGTAGAGATGCCGCAAGGCTTCGTTGCAGCAGTAGGTGCAGGCGAAGGGGCATCCGCGCGTCGAGCTGGTCTCGTAGAGGAGCTCGAAGTTGCTGATGGCGGGGTCTTTGCGGATCACGGCGTCGTTCTCGATCGTGTACTTGCCCTCGGGGGACGTGTCAAGGTACGGCAGGGCGTCGAGATCGCGGATCAGAGGGCGGGGAGGGTTGCGGAAAGCAGGCCGGCCGCCGCCGCGCTTTCCCCAAAGGTTGGGAATCGCCTCCCACGACGCCCCCCCGTCCAATGCGCGCGCAAGATCGACGATGGCCCCTTCCCCTTCGCCGCGGCAGACGAGATCGCACGCCTGGAGACAGCGGTCCGGCTCGAGAGTCGGGCCGATGCCTCCCCAGACGACCGGAGTCTGGCAACGCGCTTTGACGTCGCGGGTCAGTGCGGCGGCGACGGCGAGCGTCACGGACCGCAGGGAGAAGGCGATGAGGTCCGGCGCGAGTTCTCGGATCAGATTGGCAAGCAGGCGGCGCTCCGTTTCGCTGACCGGCGCTGAAATGCTCATGACCGTGTCCCGCCCAAGCAAGTCCACGCCCTCGTGCAGCATTTCGTCCGGCGGCGTTTGCACGGAGGACTTCAGAACGATTCGGTACTTCTTGAGGTAGACGACCGAGACCTGGTGGCCGTCGGCCTTGAGGACCGAGGAGAGCTGGCGCAGGCCCATGGCGCCTTGGTCGTAGAGAGTCAGGAGCAGCACGTGGCTCATCGGAGGGGGGCCTCGGAAGGGGAGACTTGTTCGCCGTCGGTCCGCGAAGGGGGGCGAGACAGCATTCGGCGAATGGCATCAGCAATCCGCTGGGGATGGATCTGGCCCATGCAGTCGCGCCCGAGCGGACATGTTTGCTCGAAGCAGGGAGCGCACGGCTCAGCGACCTCCAGCGCCTCTTCGTTTGGGAACTCCGGGAGGTGGCTCTTTGGCCTGGGGCCAAACAGGCACAGAATCGGCGTTCCCATGGCCGACGCAATGTGGCGGGGGCCGGAATCGATTCCGACGAAAAGGGCGCAACGGCGAAGCATCTCGGCCTGGGCGCTGATGCCGGCGTAAGTCACCGTCGCGTTGGGCAGTTTTTCGAGGGGCCGCGTCTCCTCGCGGTCACGTGTGAAGCCGAGCACGAGAAAGCGCCGGTCTTCGAGAATCCGCGTCACTTCAATGACCGACTCGGCGCTCCAGCGCTTCGACGGGGACCCGCGGGAATGGAGATGCAAGGCGATTGGGAGCGGCGGACGGCCCAAGCCGCGGCGTTTGAAGAACCGCCGAGCGCGCCAGGCGGCGACGGCCCCCGGCTCAAAGTCGTAGCGGTAAGAATCGGCCTGCACGCCGGCGATGCGGCAGAAAAGCTCGGGGTAGTGCGTTCCGCTCTTGTGCAGGCGTCTCCAGGCTTCCTCGCGCGTCAGGAAATCCCGGCTGTTGCCGTCCGGCTCGAGCCGACCATCGATCCATTGGTGGCCTCTGCGTTCTCTGGCCGGGATCGCCTGGCAGATGCGCGCGGCGTCTTCCACCTCATGCAGGTTAATGAGAAGATCGTAAGTCTCGCGCGCCCACCGGCCGAGCGCTCTGGGATCTCGGTAGCGCAGACCCACCACCCGATCGACATAGGGATTGCCGCGCAGGAGGAAACGCCACTTCCTCATCAGAACGCAGGTGACGTGGCTGCCGGG
>DATKZW010000492.1:0-6949 GCA_035527775.1 Sumerlaeia bacterium
TCAAGAGAATCAGGAGCGCCAACCCAAGGGCTGCGCCGGCTGATGTCGCCAAGCCGAGCAGCGGATTCTGGAAATGGAAAACCCACCGCCCGAACGTCACCAGGCCCAGAATGCTTGCGGCCATCACGGCGGGAACGGCCAGCGCGCCGGCCAAGTCCCCCATTCGTGCAGGCCCTTCTCGAGTGGCGCACCAGCAGAGAAAGGGGATTCGCACAAGGCAGCTGGAAATGGAATAGGACATGGCGACGCCGACCGGCCCCCACGGCAGTCCGACGCAGAAAGCCAAGACGCTGAGCGCCGAACTGATCGACACGGCCAAGAGCATCTGCCGCGTGCGATCCTGAGAGACAAAAAGCCACAAGCTCGCGGCGGAAACGGGATTCAGCAGCGCCCACACCGCCAGCCAGGCCAGGATCGGAGCGGAATCCTTCCACTGGGGTCCCAGGACTAGCCAAACGAGCCAGTCAGATGTGGCTATGACAAAGGCGGCGCCCGGCGCGAATACGAGCGTGATCTTCCCCAGAATGCGCACGTAGGCTCGCCGATAGCGCTCCGGCGCATCGGCCAGGCGGCTGAGGGCGGGGACGATGATCCCCGCAAGGGGATTGGTGACGATGCTCAGAGGGAGCGTCAAGAGACGGTGCGAGCGGGAATAGACCCCCAGGGAGTAGGTTCCCAGGAACCGGCCGATGAGAATCGTGTCCATGTTCGCGCCGATGTAGCCCACGAGGTTCGCCGTCGCCACGTTCCCCCCCGAGGCGATCATGCTGAGAAGCCCGTCGGCGCGCCCCGGCCGCCCCGGCCGCCAATCGCACGCCAGCCACACGCCGAGAGCGGTCGCCAACGGAAGGCTCACGAACTGGAGCACCAGGGACCAGTAGCCGGCGCCAAGCAGGGCCCCAACGACGGCGACGCCGAGACTGACGGCAATCGCCGCCAGCTCCACGCCGGCCAGACGCCGGTATCGCATCTGCCTTCTCAGGAGAGCCTGATGCTGAGCGGCGAAGCCGGAAAAGAGGAACCCCAGGCTGAGAACGACGGTCACGCCCACCAGTCGGGGCTCTTTGAAAAACCAAGCCACCGCGGGCGCCAAGGCCGCGAAGGCGGCGGCCGCCGCGATACTCACGGCCACGTTCAGCCAGAAGAGGCCGGTCGCCTGGGGATGGGAGATCTCCGCACGCTGGATGGCGGCCATCGAGAGCCCTATGTCCCGAAACATGAGCATCAGCCCCGTCAGGACCGTCACCATGGCTACCAGGCCGAAATCCTCGGGCTTCAGCCACCGCGCCAGAAACGCGATGGCCCCGAGCTGAAGGAGGAACCGGCAGCCCTGAGCCCCGATGATTACGGCGGAGGCTCGGGTCGTTCTCTTTCGGAGATCGGACTTCAGATGATCGGCGCCGAAATGCTTTTCACCCCTCGGTGAAGACGGCGACGGACGCCTCTTGCTACCCTCTGATGGCATGCACCCGCTCTTTTCGGGCCGCGACGGCGCCCTCTGCCGGGATCGCGGGGGTCGGAGGACCCCCAGGAACGGCCTTTGGAATGGGGGAGGACGGGGAAGACCGGGCCACGCGCCCGGCCGGGATTCCCGGAGGGGGCGCCTGCCGTGCAACAGGACGGGCAAAGGCCCGACCGCTCACAGACCCGACTTCCGAAGATATGGGCGCCTCGGGATGAAGTCAAATCCTTTCTGGCAAGCGCTCGGGTCTCCCGTCGGCCCGGCATATCAATCCCAGCATATCCCGGCATATCAATCCCTTGCGTTCCGGCAAATGATTTCCCTATAGTCCATACAATGGGGCATCGCCGAGGACGGCGAGGGACGGAGGCGCCGGGCAATGCAATCGCGATGGAGGACGCGGGAGGGCGCCGAGATCAGTCTCGCGCCGCTTCTCGACGTCATTTTCTGCCTGCTCTTCTTCTTCGTCGTTGCCACCAGTCTGCGCCAGGAGCGCGAGGTCCTGAAAGTGAGCTTGCCGCGAACCAGTCAAGGAACGCGCCAAGCCGAGGAATCGCCCCCTCTCACCGTGACCATCACCCGCGAGAACAAGATCCTTCTCCACGAAAAGGAGATAACGGGCGCCGCGTTGTCGGCTGAACTCAAGGAGTACTGCAAAGAGAACCCCGCCCAAGGCAGCCGGGTCCTTATCCAGGCCGACGGCGAGGCGAACGTTCAGACCTTGCTGGAAGTCTCCGACGCCTGTTCCGAGGCGGGCATCAAGAAGGCCGTGATGCCGACCCGGCCGAAAACGCCCGAAGAGGAAGGTGATTGACGCCCCCGATGCGGGAACCTGCGACGCATTCCGGAACTCCCGCCTCGCCTGCCACTGGTTTGCAGGACGCGCCCGGCCCCGATTTCTCGGCGCGCGTCTGTCTGCTGCTGATCGCCATGCCGCTTTTCGCGCTGGCCGTCGTCCTCTGCGCGGCGCGCAACGTGGATCGGTTCCTGGAAGGCGCCGAGCCCGAGATCGTGGTCCGAGCCCTTCTAACGGAGGGCTTGGATACGGACGTCATCAACATGCTGGCCCGGGAGTGGCGCAGTTCGCCCCACTGGAAGAAAGTGGAGATCGTTCCCATCCAGAACGCCTTCGCCGAAATGGAGGAGCTCAAGGACTGGGCGGCCGAAAGCGCCAATCGCGACCTCGTCGCGCTGATGCCCCGTTCGGTCGATCTGCGGCCCGTCCGCCCCTTTTCGCAAGGAACCGACCTCTTCCAACTCGTCCGGGAGATCGAATCGCAGGCCGAGGTGGAGCGCGTGTTCTTCGATCGCGAGAGCTTCCGCTGGTTGAAAGCGCTGGCCGCCGGACGAAAAGTCCTGGGGTTGGGCCTTGGCGCGGCTTTCGGCCTGCTCGCGGCGCTGGGTGCTCTCCTGGGCGGAATCCTGGGAGAGAATCTTGCGGGGGCGCGAAGAGCCGCGGCGGGCCGCCCGGGCGGGGGGGCTCGAGGAAGCGTCGCGATGGCCGGTTCCTGGGGCGGGGTCATGTCGACGGGCTCGATGCTCACGACTTGCTCGGGAGGGCTAGCCGCCGTCATCTTACTCGGGCTCTTCTGGGCAGGCGTGTATTTCGCCACCCCCCTGGAGATCTGCTTCCTGTCGCATTTCCAGTCTCTCTGCCTGATCGCGGCCGGGTTGGGCCTGGGGCTCTTCGCGATGCAGGCGGTTCCCGCGCTTCTGCTCAAGTCTCTCGGGCCTTCGGCGGCCCGTCTGCTTTTGTCGGGCCTTGTCACGGCAACGGGGCTGCTGCCGGTCCGCGAGGCCCGGGCGGCGGCGCCTCCTCCGGTGGCTTTGCCGGACTCTCCCGCAGCCTTCGGGACGGGCCCCTCGATGTCGGCGGCCAGCGAAGCGGACCGACTGGATCTCGCGGAGCGCAACAAGGCCGAGATCGCTCGCGAGAAGCGCGTGATCGGCTATCTTCGCGATTGGATCAACCGGGCGGCCGAAGAAGCCGTGCTGGACGAGCAGAACCGGCTGAGGAGCGAAACAAAGCTGAGCGTCGCCCTCAGCGAGCGCCACGCTCTAAAGGTGGCGGTCGCGGATGGACAGCGGGACGCGGCGAATCTGCGGACGGCTCTCAACCCCGGGCGGTGGTCTCCCTTGGCGGACGCGGCGGTCAACGGCGCCCGCCGCTCGCGCCGCGCCATGGCCGAGTTCCTCCTTGCCCGCGCGGCCCGGCGATCGGCCATTTCGGCCAAACTCGAGCGCGAACGGCTGGACGAATGCCTGTCGCGCCTCAGAAAGCTCCGCGAGGAAGAGGAGCGGCTGGCTCTTTTCGCGAAGCAGGCGGGAAGACCGCGCGAGGACGTTCGCAAGGAGTTGGATCGCCACCTGGCTCTCCTCCAGGATCTCTATCTTCGCCAAAGCGTGTTGGAATCCAGCCCGGGACGCATCGACTGGATCGATGCACTCGATCTCGAGGCGCCGGATCGCCCGTCGGAGACGGCTTCCCTCGTTCTGTCCGAGTCCGACCTGAACCCCGTCGACGGGGTCGATGCGGTCGACGGGGTCGATGAACGGGTCAAGACGTACGCCGAAATGGGGATGACGGGCATGGCGGCGACCCAGGGTCGCTCGGCGACCGCCTCTTCCCGCCAGCTTGCCGTTCCCCGCCTTCCCGCGTTGCCGGGGCCCGACAGACGCCGGCATCAGGTGTTCCTCACTCCGGGCACATTGGTTCGGGCCGTGGCGTCCGGCAAGGTTCTTCACGCCGGTCCTTTCAAGAGATTGGGCCATACGGTCGTGGTCGAGATCGAAGGGGGCAAGACAACCGTCTATGCCTTTCTGGGTCCGGACATTGGCGTGGAATCGGGCCAGATTGTCAAGAAGGGCCAGATCCTGGGCTCAGCCGGCCTTATTCGCAACGCGGGCCAAAGCGGCGTCCAGTTCGAAGTGCGCGACAAAGAGGGCGAGATCGTCCGCCTCTCCGCGATTCCGGGTTTGAGCGCCTCCAACCTTCGCAGACTCCTCACCGGCGCGGCCGAATCGGCCGCGCGCGATTGATCCTTGTTTTCAGCTCGGACGCTCTGCCACAATGCCCCCAACGACATGGCCGCCCGGGGGCCGGCCCCAGCGAGGCGCCAATTTCACGGAGCCGCTCCGCCGCATGCCCGACGCCCTCATCCTCGATCAGTTCCTGAAGCGCTACGTCGAGCGTCGTTTGCCTCGTCTTCAGGGGCCGACCAAAGGCGAGGTCAAGATGGTGGTCCCTTTGACGGGCGTTATGAGCCTCGTTCGTCTCATCGAGGTCGGCGGGGTTCCTCGCGCCGTCATACGCGTCTACCCGGACTCACAGGCCGATCTGGTCGACCGCCGGCTCCGAGCGGATGCGCTGGTTGAGACCCACGGTCTCAATGCCCCTCGACTGATCGACGTCCACGAGAGTAGAAGAACCGGCCTGGTCGCCATTGTGGAGGAATATCTTCAGGGAACGCACCCCGAGCCTAAGGATCTTGACACGCCCCGTGTGGAGGCTCTGGCCGATGCCGTGGCCGGCCTGCACGCCGTCCGCGCGGGGCATTTCGGCCCGCTCGGAGCGGAGTCCCGCGGCGACTTCTCCGCCGAGGCGCGGCGCATGGTCCGCAATCGCTGGCGGTCTGTTCGCCGCTGGGCGGCGACCCAAAGTCGCGCGGCGCCCGCTCCGATTGACGGGGCCAGCCGGCGGCTCGCGAAGAAATGGTTCCGCGCCTTCGCCCGCCGCTTCGCCGACCTCAAGGAGTTCTCCCTCATTCATGACAAACCCAATCGGGGCAACCTGATCTTTCAAACCGATCCGTTGCGGTGCGTTTTCGTCGATCTCAGCACGTTGCGCTACGGCCATCCCGCGAAAGACCTCGTCCAGATCTGCCACGAGATCCTCGGGGGGAGCGCGCGATGGATAGAGACGTTCCTCACCCGCTACTTCGCGCAGGCGGCCCATTGCGACCGAGCGGATTACGAGGCGCTGGCGCCCTTCTACCACGCCTACTATCACCTGGGTCAATGCGCCATCAACTGTCGGCGGGAAGCGAAGCGCTCCGGGAGTCTGGAGCATTTCGAACGCGGCTGCGGGTCGGGCGAACGCGACCTCGGGTCGCGCCTCGTCGCGAAAAGCGTGGACCATTGGCAGAAACTGCTCCGCGTTCTGGAGAAGCATCCCCTGGCCGGAGGGGAGATGAGGGGAGAGGGGTGAGGGATGAAGGATCAAGGATGAAGAGTGAAGGATGAAAGCAGAATGACCTCCTCGGGACCCGCAGTCACGTCTTTCCCCATCCAGCGCGTCACGGTGGACGAAACAGGGCGCGCCGCTCACGAAGAGCGTCTCGAGCAGATCCTGGTGGAGGAGCCGTTGCGCATCCTGGTCAACGAGCGCGAGGTCGCCGTCCTCATGCGCACGCCGGGGCAGGACCTCGAGCTCGCTGTCGGGTTCGTCCTGACGGAGGGGATTGTGGACGACCCGCGCCAGATCGCCGGCGTGCGGCAGTGCGGGCGGTCCTTTCCAGCCGCTTCCGCCGCATCGACCCCGTCGACCGCATCAACCCGGGCGCCGACGCTCTCCTCCACGGAAGGAGGGGAATCCGGCGGCGCCGGCGGACGCGTTGGGGGGGACGCCGCCGGCGCGGAGCCGGCCAATGTCGTCCAACTGTGGACCATCGACGGCGTCGAGCCCCGCTTGGGCGCTTTCCGGGAGGTTCGTTCTTCGTGCAGCCTTTGCGGCGCTGAGGAGATCGAGAGACTCCTGGCCCCTTCCGTCCGTCCCGACGGCGACGCGGTCGGCTCGGACGGTCTGGGAGGTGCGGCGTCTTTGTGCGGAGAGTTCTGGCCGCCTGAGGACTTGGTTCGTCTTGCCGGGCAATTGCGACCGCATCAGCCCCTCTTCCATGCGACGGGAGCAGCTCACGGGGCGGCGGTTTTTGACCGTAGCGGCCGGTTGCTGGTCCTCGCGGAAGACATTGGCCGGCACAACGCTCTGGACAAGGCGGTCGGCGCGTTGGGCTGGCGCGGCATGTTGCGGCCGAGTGGAACAGCCGCCCCCGGCGCGAGCGGAACAGGCGCCCTCGCCTGTAGCGCCGCCGATCCCTCCGACCCGGGGACATTCGCTCTCGCTCTCTCCAGCCGTCTCTCCTTCGAGATGGTTCTCAAGGCGTGGCGCGCGGGAATCCGCAACGTCGTCGCCGTCAGCGCGGCCAGCAGCATGGCCGTGGCCTTCGCTCGTCGCGCAGGGGTCCAGATCGCCGCGTTCGCCCGAGGGTCGTCGATGAATCTTTTCCCGCGGCGTTGACACCCGCGGGTTTTCGCGATAGGCTGCTAGCGGGGAAGTTGTCGACGGGTTCGATGCGTCTGCTCAGCACAACAGGGGGATCGGCTCGGAAGGCGTCGACGAGGTCGATGGGGCCGAGGGGGTCGGTGGGACAATGGCTTCCGATAAAGTCAAATGGATCTTGCTGGACGCCTGTTTGACGGCGGCGGCCC
>DATKZW010000493.1:0-2200 GCA_035527775.1 Sumerlaeia bacterium
GAGCGCTCGCGAGAACGAACAGAAGGACGCGGAGATAGACGCTCTGAGACTCCGTCTCGGAAGAATCGACCAGCAGGAGATCGATCTCCAGAACGCCCGAGCGGAACTCGACGCGCTCAAGATCCGCCTGGGGCAGTTTGAGCAGAAGGAGATCGATCTCCAGAACGCTCGAGCGGAACTCGACGCGCTCCGGACCCGCCTGGGGCGGCTCGAGCAGAAGGAGATCGATCTCCAGAACGCTCGAGCGGAACTCGACGCCCTCCGGATCCGCCTGGGGCAGTTCGAGCAGAAGGAGATCGATCTCCAGAACGCGCGCGCTGAGCTGATGTCCGCCCATGAGCAACTCGGCGCGCTGACCCGGGAGAGATCCGAATGGGAGCGCACGCTGCGGGCCCAAGCCGCCTCGTTCGAGAGAGAGAAGAATGCCTACGCCGAGCGACTGGCCGCGGCGGAACGCCAGCGCGCGGCGGCCCGGTCCGAGATGGAGCGCACGTTGGGCGAGCTGGAGAAGGTGAAGAAAGGCTGGGAAGATCTCGAAGCCCGTTGCCAGTCCCTCATGTCCTACCAAGAGGCGCAGCAACGAACCCATGCCGCCTTGCAGAAAGCGTACGACCGAACGTGGGTGCGCCGGGGGAAACTCGCCGTGCTCAAGCTCGGACGCAACCGATGCGAGTCCCGACAGAACTATGAGGCCAAGATCCTGCAGTTGGCGAAACCCTCTGTGGCGCACGCCGCCTGGGCGGAAACGGCCGACGCCGCGGAACGCTCCTTCCTCATCATCACGCACGACCAGCAGATCGACCGGCGGATTCTTCAGCAAGCCGACGCTCTCATCCAAGACGGCTGGCGCGGCATGATCGTATGTGTCTCGCTCGACAGCAACGACCACATCGACCGGGATGCGCACGGCCTTCCCATGCATCGAGTCGGTCTCAATCGGGTGGTGCCGAACTGCAAGGTCTATTGGAAGTATCACAATCGCCAGCGTTTGATCGATTGGTGGGGACGATGGCATCTCCGCTTGAGCCGGTGGAACCTGTCTCTCTACGAAAAGCACTGGCAATGGCGCTACGGGTCCAAAAAGATGGCCTGCCCCTTGCCGTTCGACAACGCTTTCTACGAGGCCGGGCGCCATTACCGCGCCGACCTCGTGATCGCGGAAGACCTGCCCGCCTTGCCCGCCGCCGCCCGCTTGGCCCGGGAATGGCAGGTTCCTTTGATCTACGACTCCCATGAGCTCTACGCCGAGCAGAAGGCCTTCTCAGGCGCCCAGAAACGCATCATGCAACGCGCCGAGGGGGACCTGATCCGCCAATGCGCGGCGGTCTTCACGGTAAACGATTCAATCGCCGATGAGATGGCCCGGCGCTACCGGTGCTCGCGTCCTCATGTCCTTCTGAACGTGGTCGATCCGCCTGAAGGTTTTGACGTCCGGGCGGATCACAGACGCCTTCGCGCGCACTTTGGCTGGCCCGACGATCGGGTGATCCTTCTTTTCCAGGGGGGACTCGCGGCGAATAGAAACCTGGAGAACCTCGTCGAGTCGATGGCTTTCGTGCGAAACGAGAATCTCGTTCTTGTCCTAATCGGAGACGGCCCCATTAAGAACCCGCTTCGCGACGCGGCATGCGCGCTCGACTTGCAGAACCGCGTGTTCTTCAAAGACGCGGTTGCGCAAGAAGAGCTCGTCTTTTGGACGGCCTCGGCCGATATCGGCGTGATCCCTTACCCAGATGTGGACCTAAACACCCGCTACTGCACGCCGAACAAGTTGTTTGAGTACATCCAGGCCGGACTGCCGATCCTCGCCAATGATCTGCCTGAGCTGAGGCGTTACGTGGGCGAGACGGGCTTCGGCGCGACCGTTGCGATGCGGGAGCCGAGAGCCATTGCCGCAGCCCTGGACGACTGGCTGGCCGACCCCGGGAAGTTGCGGACGGTGCGCGAGACGCTTCTGGCCAAGCGAGACGACTTCACCTGGCGCGCGTCGCGGGATTCCTTCCTCAACGTCGTCAACGACGCCTTCGAGGGCCGCGACCGGAAGGACTGATCGCATTTCCCGCCGCGCCCCTCCCCCCCGCCTCCCG
Organism: Sumerlaeia bacterium; assembly: GCA_035527775.1. Classification (GTDB taxonomy): domain Bacteria; phylum Sumerlaeota; class Sumerlaeia; order UBA8349; family UBA8349; genus DATKZW01. Next base: position 2,088 of record DATKZW010000493.1, read on the forward strand.
GTTCCGGCTCGGAGCTTGACACGCGTTAACCCTTGTCGTAGCTTGAACCGGTCGCGCCTTGTTGCCTCGCCCACCGGGAGGCGCAAGCGGTCGTGGCCGCAGTCCGCAACGGC
>DATKZW010000494.1:0-3422 GCA_035527775.1 Sumerlaeia bacterium
GCCAAGGTGCAAGAAGCGTTCGGGGGGCTGAACCCTCGACATCGACAGGTAGGGGGCCATCGTTCTTGGGTCGCGGTGGACAAAGTCGAAGATGCCATGTCCGCCCGGGTCCATTCCCGTGATGAACGAGGACCAAGCCACGGGGCTCTGGGGAGGCTGGGTGGTGCGGAGAGGGCGGAAATCGCCTTCATCCATAAAACGCTTGAAGTTCGGCATGAGGCCGGCCGCGGCGTATCGCGGCAACAGCTGGGCGTCCATGCCGTCAATGCCCAAGATGAGGACCTTGCGCGCGCGGCGGCGCCCTCTCCGCGACGGGCCCGCGCCGGGACGGGCGCAGCCGGCGGGGATCCCAGTCAGCGCGACCCCGGACAGAGCAAGGGAGGCCGCGCCCTCCAGGAAACGTCGGCGCGAGATCTCTGTTTCAACTTCATTCCCCATGATGGCCTGATTCGCTTCCGACGACTCTGGAGATTTGCGGCAACGGCAAGTCACCGCGCCGCGGCGTAATGGAGTTCGCCGTTCACAAGAGTGTGGCGCAGCAAATGGCTCGCGCTGAGATCTTCGAGATGCTTTGCGACTTCATGTCGGTGCATCCCGAGTCCCGCGGCGATGTCCTCTGTGGAACACGGCCGCCTTCGGAGCATATTCAGCATCTCTTCTTGGCTCGAGGCGAACTCGCCTTCTCTGGACGTGCGCTCGAAATCGCCGATCACCTCGGCAGGCGGATCGAACATGGAGGCGAATTCGACCATGCGCTCGCGCGAAACGCCGATGGCGAAATCCTCGGCGGGCGGACGCGCGACGGTATTCAGCTGAACGCGGTCCGGCCCAATCCGGCGCACCAACTCAACAAGCTTGGAGACTTCGGCCTCGACGGCCGTGTAGCCGGCCAGCAGAAACACCTCCAACCAATACTGTTCCCCGAATTCGCGACGGAAATCGATCAATCCGCTCACCATGGTTCGGAAAGAAACGGATTCGTGAGGACGGTTGACGGCGCGGAACATGGTCTCGTCTCCCGCGTCCAGCGAGGGGATGACGAGATCGACGTTCATCAACTGAGATCGAACGTCCGGCCGCCACAGCAACGAGCCATTGGTCAACAACGCTATGGGAATACCGGTTATGGACCTCATGCGATCGATGAGTTCCCCCATCCGCGAGAAGAGCGTGGGCTCTCCCGACCCGGCGAGCGTGATATAGTCCGGCCGGCTCGCGGGAATTCTCCCCTCGAGCTCTTCGAGGATATCCTTCACCGGCGCCCATTCCTTCCGATCGGCGGTCTTGTGCGTCGTCCGACCGAGCTGACAGTAAACGCAGTCATAGGTGCACGTCTTGAGTGGAACAAGGTCCACGCCGAGAGACCGGCCCAACCGCCGCGACGGCACAGGCCCAAAGACACACGATTGCGTCATTGCCACTCACTCCCTCCGTCTTCGCAGGGCGGCGAGTCGCACGGAGCGTCTGCCCCGCAGCACGGTCTGTCGCGACCGCAGCGCGACGCCGATTCGGACAGATTGCCGCGATCCCCGCCGTGAGAGCCGCTCCCCTTGAAGATAACGCCCGCCCCGCCGCCAATCAACCGACGAACACGCTCCCCGCATCGCGGGCAGGTCTTCAACGGTTCATCCGTCATCTTCTGGAATCGCTCGAACTGATGTCCGCACTCTTGGCACTCATAGGGATACGTGGGCACAGTTGCAGACCTCCTTGGATGCGCGCGCTCCGCAAAAATGCGGGATCGAGCCTCGGACGCCAGACCTCATGGCGCGACTCCTTTCAGCGCGAAACGGCGGGACCTCGGTTTCCTTCTTCTCCCCCGCCGGACGCGCGCGCGCCCGGCGAGACGTCCCCTCTTGCGCGGACTCCGGGAGCAGCCCGGTCCGATCGGCCCGCATGAGATCAGTGGTCACAAACGTTCTCACCCATCTGCAAGGTTCCATCGAGGTACGCGGACGCCAGTTGCTCGGGAGTCTCGGCGTCGGCGCCAACGACCACTTCGATGCCGTTCTGGGCAAAGAGGTCTTGCGCGCGCCGACCCATGCCTCCGGCGATGACTACGTCGACTCCGAGTTCGCGCAGCCAGCGGGGAAGGAGTCCCGGCTCGTGAGGCGGCGCCTCGCGTCTCACCGTGCTGAGGATCGACCGGGTTTGCCTGTCGACGTCCAGGAGCGCGAACTCCTCGCAGTGGCCAAAGTGCATGGTTAGGCGTCCATCGGCGACTGGAACAGCGATCTTCATGCGATTCTTCTCCTCTCGGTCCAGCGTGATTGAGGCGGTTTCTCCGCGCTTTGCGCTGCGGTCAAGGATTCTCCCTGCGATATCGGCAAAGGCTTCGGTGGCGGCCGAGTCCGGGCAACTCTCGATGCACGGCCTCCCCGAATCTCCCGAGACCACGATCTGGGGATCGATCGGGACTGCGCCCAGAAACGGGACCTGCATCTCCTCGGCCAAGGCCTTCCCGCCGCCCGTCTTGAAGAGGTCGGCCTTCTCGCCACAATGGGGGCAGACGAATCCGCTCATGTTCTCGACGACGCCGATCACGGGCAGGGACACTGCGCTGCAAAAGGAAATGCAGCGGCGAACGTCCGAGATCGCCAAGTCTTGCGGCGTGGTGACGATGAGGGCGCCGGTTGGCGAACCGACGAGTTGGGCGACGCTCAGGGGCTCGTCGCCCGTCCCGGGAGGGGAGTCCACGACCAAGTAGTCCAGAGGTCCCCAGTTGACGTCCGTTAGGAACTGCTTGATCGCGCCGTGTTTCATCGGCCCCCGCCAGATGACCGGATCGGCCTGGCCGGCCAGCACGAATCCGATGGACATGAGCGAGAGGCCGCCGCCTGCATTGACAGGAAGCATCGCTCCTCCATCGACCCTAACGGAATGGCCCTTCAGCCCGAAAAGATGGGGGATGCTCGGCCCATGGACGTCCACGTCGAGGAGGCCAACCCTCTTGCCCGCTCTTGCCAGCAGAACGGCCAGATTCGCCGCCACCGTGCTCTTGCCGACTCCGCCCTTTCCCGAGACGATCAGGAGTTTGAAACCGATCTCCTGCATCCGTCTCCGAAGCGTCGACTCGTCCGGTTCCTGCGCCCGGTCGCGCCGCCCCTGAGTCTGGAGTTCATGGTCCTGTGTCTTGCGCATGCTTCCCTCCCGCAGCGCGGCATGGCTGCTCGGCAGTGTCCGCTCGATCTTCCGGGAAGAGCGATGCCGCCAGTTCGTAAGGCATGGCGATTATCATCTCGTCATCCCTCGGCGATGGCGTGACATACGCCTTCCCATGCAGACGCAATCAGCCGGCCGGCCTCGAAGTCGCCGTACTCCAAGAGCGTTTTGCCCTGGATCTGCGCCTCTGTGAACGCCCTCTCATAAGGGATCTTTCCCAGTTCCTGGGCGCCTGCGCGCCGGGCCGCTTCGGCGATTCC
>DATKZW010000495.1:0-3308 GCA_035527775.1 Sumerlaeia bacterium
GAGCCCCTCGATCTCGCACGCGAAATCCAGTTCGCGGCATTCCTGGAAGCGCCCCTTCTGATCCTCCCGCAACATGGGGTGGAGGAAAGCGTGGATCTCGTCGCTTGTGGGGGCGAGATCCTCCAGAGGGCGCAGGACTCCATCAACGCGGATCACCACCGCCTCGTCCGCCCGGAGATGGACGTCGGAGGCGCGGTCGTCCCACGCTTTGCGAAGGACCTCGAAAAGCTGGGATCTCAGCGGCGCAACGGACTTGGCCATGGGCTCCACAATCTCGCCCGGCCTCGCGTTCCCGGGTCGCCCCATCCTCCTGTGGCCGGCAGTAGACGGCGCCCGGAAGGGCTTTCCTAGGCCGCCGGCGTCCAGGAGAACCGTCAGGATAAAGGGCGGCTCCCCTCGAACCACTCCTTGTTCCCAACAGTGGCCGGATTGTAGCCGAGGCCCCGGGCGATGGCAAAGGAAATCATCCCTCGCGGCGGCGGCGCCTCCCCTGCCGAAAAACGTGTCCTCATTCCACTGGAAAAAGCGGACCGTCCCCTATAGGCTGGGGTTTCCGTCGTGGGCCCGTGCGGGGGACGGGGCCAAGAACCTGGGATGCCGCGCGCAGGGCGCGTGAGGCGCGCGGGGCGCGTCCGCTGAAGGAGAAGAAGACATGGATCTTTATTCGCGTCTGCGCCGGACCCTGCGGGAACGGGAAGAAGCGGGGCTGCGGAAGTTCGAGCGCGTCATTTCGTCCTCGCAGGGCACGGAGATCGTCATCGCGGGACGGGAGACGCCGGTCTTGAACTTCTGCGCCAACAATTACCTGGGTCTGGCCGATCACCCGGTGGTCATCAACGCGGCCCACAGGGCGCTGGAGACTTACGGCTACGGACTCTCGTCGGTCCGTTTCATCTGCGGCACGCAACGCATCCACAAGCAGCTCGAAGAGCGCCTCTCGGAATTCCTCGGTATGGAGGACGCGCTCCTCTATACCTCTTGCTTCGACGCCAACGGCGGACTTTTCGAGAACATGTTGGGCGAGAAGGACGCCATCGTCAGCGCCCGGCTCAACCACGCCAGCATCATCGACGGCGTGCGCCTGAGCCGCGCGCGGCGATTTGTGTACAATGAGGGAGACGCCGAGGATTTCGACCGGAAACTCGCCGAGGCGGCGGTCGGCGGGGCCGATGCGGTCGGCGGGTCGGCGGGGGAGGGGGTGACTCTGGCCATCACGGACGGCGTATTCAGCATGGAAGGGCACTTGGCGCCGCTGGACAAACTGGTTCCGGTCGCTCGCAAGCGCGACGCGCTGCTTGTCGTTGACGACTCCCACGCCACGGGCCTCATCGGCGAGGGGGGGCGCGGCACGCCCGAGCGGTTCGGCGTAGAGGTGGATGCGATTACGAGCACTTTGGGAAAGGCGCTCGGAGGCGCTTGCGGGGGGTTCACGGCGGGCCGGAAGGATCTGATCGAGTGGCTGCGCAACACCTCGCGGCCTTACCTGTTCTCGAATTCTCTGGCGCCGAGTCTCGTAGCGGGGGCCATGGCGGCGCTGCAGGTTGTGCGGTCCGACGAGGGCGCCCAGCTGCGCGCGCGTCTGCGGGAGAACACAACGCGGTTTCGCCAATCCATGAGGGACGTGGGATTTGACATCCCCGAAGGGGAGCACCCGATTGTGCCGGTCATGTTGGGGGATGCTGCCTTGGCCTTGCGGATGGCGGACCGGCTTCTCGATCTCGGCGTCTACGTCATCGGGTTCAGCCATCCCGTGGTGCCGGAGGGGGAAGCCCGCATTCGCGTCCAGATTTCGGCCTTGCACACGCCCGACCAGATTGACCAGGCGGTCGAAGCATTTGCGACGGTCGCCCGGGAGCTGGGCCTCATGGAGCCGGCGCCCGGGCTGCCGCCGCGCGAGACCCCCGTCTCACGCGCCCAGCGCGCCCCCGCCGGCCCGCGGACGATGCGCGCCTGGGTCTACCACAATGAGAAACAGCCCGACGGCGGTCATCTGAGTCTGGAGGAAGTCCCGGTCCCGCGGCCCAAACCCGGCGAGCTCCTTGTGAGGGTTCTCCGCGTCACGGTCTGCGGGACGGATGAGGATCTTTTTCGAGGCAAGTTCACACAGATCCACGAAGGCGTCATCCCCGGCCACGAAATCTTCGGCGAGATCGCGGGCCTTGGGAGCAACGTCCGGGGCTTCGACGCGGGGCAGAAAATCGTGGCCGAGTCGCACTACCTCCTGCCCGGATACCTCGAAGAGGGCGTGATCGGACTCTGGGGCCCGAAAGTGCGCGCGAGTGAGCACTTGCGTCCCGTGAACGGCGGGTACGCCGAGTACGCCGTCATCCCCACCTATTGCGCCCACATCGTGCCGGAGGCCTTGAACAGGGAGGATTTCTTCGCCTCGCTGCTCGAAGGCGCCGGCAACGACTGCCTGGTCGCCAAGTATCTGCTTGACCACGGCCACCTCGGCACGGTGGGCGTCGTCGGATGCGGGCCCCACGGCCTCTTCACGCAGCTCTTCGCAAAGCACTTCGGGGTGAGAAGACTCCTGGCATTGGAGATCGATGCGGATCGCCTGGCGCGGGCTCGCGAATTCGGGGCCGATTTTCTTCTGAACCCCGGAAGCCCCGACGCGGACCGGCGACTCGGCGAAATCACCGACGGCAAGGGACTCGACGCCGTTGTCGACATCGCGGGGGGACATCGCGACGTTCTCGACATGTGTTTTCGCTACGTCCGCAACGGCGGCGCCGTGGTTCTTTTCGGACTGTACGGCGACGACTCCGTCGCGCTGGACGGCGTCCCCGTTGATGAGATCATCTTCGGCATGCGCGACCTCGACGTGGAGCGGGACGGCAAGAAAGTCCACGTGAGAGGGATCACGGGCCGCGAGGGGATCTGGGAGTACCTGATCGACGCCGTGGCCGCCTCGCCCGCCCTGCAGAGAAAACTGATGGCGCCCGTCACCGTCATGGGGCCGCTCGACAACCTGGGCCGCGACACCTTGAGATTCGACCCGGCGAAGATCATGAAGCGGGCGTACACGGCGTTCGCGCCTCGGTAGGCCGCCGAGGTCGCGGGCCGCGGGGCGGGGGGGGGCGCGCGGCGGCGGGGCGACGGGTCGAAGGGGAGGAGCCATGCTGCGGGAGATCATCCGGAAAGAGATTCTCGAGCATCTGATGAGCTTGCGGTTCTCGATCGCGTGCGTGCTGTGTTTCGTGGTCGTGCTGTGCAGTCTTTTCGTGCGGCTCCAGGATTACCGACTGGTTCTGGACGATTACAACCAGAACGTTCTCCAGGCCCGCACGCGGCTGAAGGAGATG
>DATKZW010000496.1:0-2165 GCA_035527775.1 Sumerlaeia bacterium
CCCGAACGTCCGGCAGGCGGCGCCTCGCAGAGAGTCGAACGGTTACTGCTTATGAGCGCAATTCCCAAAGAAACAATAAAGGAGGTCGTTGACGCCTTGGACGTCCGCGAAGTCCTGGACTATCTCGACTACCGCACGGAGACGATCCAGGAGAGCGGCAAGGTCGTGCGATGTTTCTGCCCGATCCATAAGGAGCAGGTTTTTCGAACCCTTTCGGTGGACGTCGCGACGAAGAAAGGCAAGTGCTCCTACAACCCTTGTGCGGGCCACAAATCTTTCGATCTCATCCAATTGGTCGCGCTGTCGAAAAACTTGGAGTACGACGAAGCAACGGTGGAACTGGCGCAGCATTTTCAGCTGCACGTCAAGATTCCCGGGGCGGAGAAAATGCTCGAGCAGCGCCTGGAATCCGCGTCGAGTCTTCTGGCGGAAGGTTCCCTGGAGGAGGCCCTGGAGAAGTTCAGCCGCGTTCTGGCCATCGAACCTCGCAACATCGAGGCCTTGGAGGGAATGGTGCAGATCTGCGAGCTGAAGCGTCTGACCCAGCAGCTGGCCGAGTTCCAGAGGAGCCTGATCGACCTCCACACCGGGCGCGGCGACCATGCGCGGGCCGCTCAGGTGTGGGGGAAATACATCCGGGCCAATCCAACGGACGTCGAAATGCGGCTGGGCTATGCCGAATGTCTCCATCATTTGAACCGCAAGGAAGAGATGTGCGGTGAACTGAAGGAGATCGCCAAGACCTTTCAAGATCGCGAGGAAACCGACAAGGCGCTCGAGATCTACCGGCGGCTGCGCTCGGTCGACCCCGCCGACGCCGAAGTCCCGGAGGCGATCGTCGGGATCCTCGTGGCGGAAGGCCGAGTTGGCGAGGCGATCGAGGAGATGTCGCGTCAGGCTGAGGGGAAAACGGCCGCCGGCGACCTCGAAGGGGCCGCCATCCGCTATAAGCAGATCCTCAGTCTCGATCCCCGGCGCGATGACGTGCGGGCCACGTTTGTCGAGACGGTGCTGGATTCGGTCGGCCGGGCCGATGCGGCGGCGGGTTCAGAGGCCGAGAACAAGGCGATCGAACAGTGTCTGGGGCTGATCGACGAATTCGCCGGGCCCGAGGCCCAAAACCGGGGTCTCGAAACCCTCGAGAGCCTTCACAGACGCTACCCCGGTCACATCTCGGTTCTCGAGAAACTCTACCCCCTTTACCGTTCCCTGGGCCGAGATGAGGAAGCCAATGGACTGGCGAGCGATCTGTGCGAAGCCCACTTGGCCGCCGGCCGCCAGCGTCTGGCCGGTCCGCGGCCCTCATCGGCGCCCTCGACCCTCCCCTCCGGCGCCGCGGACCGGGTCGGTGATCTGAAAGAAGCCCGGGAATCCTTCAGTCGGGTCGATGATCTCCAGCCCGACCGCATTGACGCCGTTTCCGGTCTCCTGGACGTGGCGCGGGAAATGGGGGATGAAGCGGCGGTCGCCGATCTCTTGAGGCGACTGGCCGCAATCCATGGGCGCCAAGGCGCCCATGATCAAGCCGAGGGGCTCCTCAAGGAGTATCTGCAAGCTCACCCCGAAGACATAGAGGCGCGTCTGCAGTTGGCCGAGTGCTTGCACCGTCTGGGACGGGCCGAAGACATGATCGACGCAATGCAGGAGATCGCCACGTCCTTCGAGAAATCCCGGGAGATCGACAAAGCGCTGGACATATACCGGCGCATCGACACCCTGCAGCCCGGAGCCGTGGACGTGGACGGCGTCATCGCCCGTCTGCTTGTACGGTCGGGTCGGGAAGACGAGGCGGTCGAGCAGATGACGTTGCGCGCCGAGCAGTTGCTCGAGACCAATCGCCTCGAAGAGTCCTTGCGCCGCTTCCAGCAAGCCCTGGAACTCTCCCCTCAACGCAATGACGTTCGGCTGAAGTACATTCGCGCCGCTCTCTCCGCATCGGCCCCGCCGACAACCCCCGAGGCCGATCGGGACGCCTTGAATCGATGCCTCGAGATCTTGGACGGTTTTTCGGGCAAAGACGCCGCCGATATGACGGTGCAGGCCTTGGAGGCCCTTCGCGAGGTCTTCCCGACCGAAATCCCCCTCCTCGCGCGCTTGCACAGCGCATATCGCCAGCAGGGACGTCAGGCGGAGACCGACGGCCTCGCCTTCGACCTCGCGCAGTT
>DATKZW010000497.1:0-2829 GCA_035527775.1 Sumerlaeia bacterium
TCGACTGAAACGCCCAGCTCCATGGCGATGAAGGCCCGGTAGCGAGCCGTGTCCAGAATGCCGGCCATGCCTATGACCCGTTCGCTCGGGAATCCGCTCTTCTTCAGAGCCACGTAGGCCATCAGATCGAGCGGGTTGGAAACAACGATCAGGACCGAGTCCGGGGATCGCGGCGCCGCCCGTTCCACAACCTCGGCGACGATTTCGGCGTTCTTGGCCAGGAGATCCTCGCGACTCATTCCCGGTTTGCGGGGAAGTCCCGCCGTCACGATCACGACGTCGGAATCCTGCGTCTCCTCGTAGTCGTTGGCGCCGACGATCCGCACGTCCCGGCCAAGGATCGGGGTCGTCTCGCAAAGGTCGAGGCTCTTGCCCTGGGGAATCCCCTCGACGACGTCCACGAGCACAACGTCGGCCATCTCCTTGGCGGCGATCCACTGGGCCGCCGTGGCGCCCACGTTGCCGGCTCCGACCACCGTGATCTTCCTACGTTTCCGCATGTTCCCTCACTTTCGCGGGCGCCCGGCGTCTCGGGGAGTCTGTTCCCCTTCCCGGGGTCTCCTGAGTCGTGCATTCCGCAGCCAGGGAGGCTTTATTCTCCATTTCTCACCGGGCATTCTCAACAGAAATCGCACGGCAGGCGCCGCTTCAACGCGCACGGACCGTTCGAGCGGGGAAGGCGGGAAATGCCTGGCGCTTGGGCAAGACAGAAAACTCCTCGTCCCATCGTGGGCAGGGAAGCCGACGAAGCCGTGTCACGCGACCGCCGGCTCGCCGAAGTGCGGTCTCAGCCAGACATAGAGCGCGCAGAGAACAAGCCAAAATCCCGGGACGACCCAGGCCGATTTCCGTTTCCCGCGCCCAAGGAGATGATGCTGAACGGCCCAGCAGACGGCGGTAACTACCAGGATAGCAGACTCCAACGAGTCCACACGAGAGAGACTCACGTCCGCGTCCGAAAACGGCCAGAGCGGGCACATGCCGCCCCAGGCCGTGATCCAGTCGCCCACCCAGTGCCAGGCAGCCGCAACCAGAGCGAATCCCGCCAGCCGCCTGAAACGGGGTCTCACGATGGGGCGCCCCCGGCTCTCGGTTCTGAGGAAAGGAAGAAGCCAGCGCTCCGGCCACTGACGCGCAAGCGCGGCAGCTACGAGCACGACCACCGCCAGACCCACGAGCGAATGAGTCGCCACGCGATGGTGAGACGCATAGAAGGGCCGACTGACCCAGCCAATGAGGCCGTCGCAGTCGGGCAGAAGCGCGGCTAAGACCAGCGCCGCGCGCTCGCGCCATCGGGCGTAGACCGCGCCCTCGGGGCAAGGAGGACGGAGCGGCTCGGTCCACAGCGCCGGGCCCAGGACGTGTGTTATGGGATCCATGGACTATGAAGACGCCTTTGGCGGCGCGACTTTGCCCCGCAAGGCATGATTCCTGCCCCGCAAGGCGTGATTCTTGCCCGCAAGGTCGGTGAGAAAAGAGCGACCGGGCTACCCGGACTCTGAGAAAACCTGCGCGGAGAACACCTCGATCTCGACTTTTCCCTTGCGCCACGCCTCTGCCGGCAAGCCCGCTTTCTGGCAGGTGTGGTCCAGAAAGGTCTCGCGGTCCCACCCGTACTCGGTCGCCACCTGCGGCAGAAGCAGACCCCGCCAAGCGCCTTGAGTGACGATAAGCCCGTGGCGCCCGACCTCGATCTCCTCGACGCTCTGGATGGGCCGCGGCAGCGTCATCACGGAGATCTCAATACGCAAATCAGGCGCTTCGTCGAGGGTCACGGGGGGAAAGCGCGGATCGCGCCGCGCGGCGTTGACGGCGTTTTCGATCACGGCCCGGTACAGGGGGGCGGTCGGCATCACGTAGCCGATGCAGCCGCGCAATGCGGCGCCCTTGTGGAGAGTCACAAAAGCCCCCCGCGGCTTGCATGCGCTTTCCGGGACGGGCTCTTCGCCCGTAAGAACCTTCTCCTTGGGCGTCTTCGAGCCGGAAGGCTCCAGATTCTCCAACGTTCGGCGCGCGAGTCTGAGCAACCAGACTTGGTCTTGACGATTGAGTTCGGGAAGGTCATACATGACACTTTGTCCCGCCTGAGGGTGATGAGCAGTCGATCCATCTGCACCATGCCCCGCCGAAGACGGAAGCGCAACGAAATTGTTCCCCCGATCTCGGCGCACTCGGCGCATGATTTCGGCGCATTCGGCGCATGATTTCCCCTTGACAAGAACGCCCGTCCGCAGAATAAATGGCAGTTGTTTCTTCTGCGCCCCGGGCGTCGGTGACGAATCCCGACGCCGGGGACGAGAAGAACGGGTGTGCGCCCGTAGCTCAATTGGATAGAGTGCCTGGCTACGGACCAGGAGGTTGGGGGTTCGAATCCCTTCGGGCGTGCCACTGAAAACACTGGACTTAGCCCAACATCGTTCTGAACTTGTCAGAAGGTAGGAAGGCTCTCGTTCAAACAAGTTCAAAATCGTCGCCTGACGCCGACCCTCAACCGTCCACCCGACCACGTCGGTCACATGCGTGCGGAGGAGGGTCATCTGCTTTTCCAGCGCCTCTCCCTCTCCAAGACTCGCGGAATTGAGCCGCGCAATGTAATGCCGGGAGGTCCCGTCAGACGGGGCGTGGCCTAGGTACATCTCCCAGAGATCGCCTCGAATCCCTTCGTGTAAAATGAGGACGGTCGCCATTTGCCTGGGTCGCAGCAACTGGCTCTTCGCGGGAAGCGAACGCGGCGGACACGCCGCCGCCATTCTCTTCTCCCTCGTTTGGAGCGCCAAGCGCCCCACGGACTCGATCCCTGCCGCTACCTCCGCGACCTGTTCGAGATGC
>DATKZW010000498.1:0-10477 GCA_035527775.1 Sumerlaeia bacterium
CCGGCGTCGAAGGTCCTCTCCATTTTCTGCTCACGGCCGTCTCGGACGTTCCCGCGTCCGCCGCCGATCTGACGATAACGCCTCTGGGCGTTCTCGGGGCCGCGGAGACTCGGCGGTCGGCCGCCGTATTCGTCTCGGTCGATCGCGAGCTGACGGAACAGGACTTGTCCAAGGCTTCGCCCCGTCCCCCGTCCGAGGCGGACCGGCGAATCGCGGAGCGGATCGTGCCGCAGTCGGAGTTGCAGGCCGGGGACTTGCGCGCCTACGCTCTCGATTCCGCCGCGCCGTTGCGCCTGCGTCTGAAGACTATCGAGGCGACCTCTTTCGACACCGTCTTCAATCAAGTCACGATTCGCGAGGGCTTCCAGAGCCTCGACTGCGTTCTGCGGGCTGAGCCGCGACGGGGGAGGCTGCGCAAGATAGAGGCTTTGCTCTTGGCTCGCGGCGCGGACCCCGGGGTGGCGTCACGCCTGGAAACAAGCGGCCCCGTGCGCGACGTTGAAACGGAATCCGTGTCCGAGAGCCTTCTCCGCGTGACGGTGCAACTGTCGGCGCCCCAAGATCGGCCGGTGGAAGTGCGCTTCCGACTCGATCAGCCTTACACCTTTCGGAGCGGCAATACCGTGCCTTTGGCGGTTTTCCATCCCGCCGACCGCGGCGGCGCGCGGGCATTTCTTCTTTTGCGCCGCGCCTTCGAAGGCGAACTCGCCGAGGCCGACGCCGCCGGCGCGCGGTCCGTAGACCCGGGCAGCGTTCCTTGGCCGACGGATCGCATTCGCCCCCTTCCCTCGGATCGCGCCTTCGAGCTTTCTCTCGCCGCCTCCGGAGGGCCTTCTTTCACCGTCCGACGCCACGCTCGCGAGGAGGCCTTGCGCGCCGTGGTCGAGCTCTTGCGCCAGACGACGATTGTGACCGAGGACGGGCTCGAGCGCCACGAGCTGGAAATCAAGCTTCAGAATCAGTCCGAGCAGTTCCTGAAGATCGCTCTGCCTCACCCAAAGGAGCAAGTCGCCATCTACCAAACCCAGACGGCGGGCCGCGTCGTCGAAGCCTCGTTCGGCGTCGAGCAGGGCCGAGAGGTCCTCCTTGTGCCGCTGATTCGGACCGGGCTGCTGGACCCTGAAGTGGAGGTGAGGGTGGCCTACACGGTCCAAGGGCGTCCGCCGCTCGAGGGCGGCGGCAGGCGCGGGCAAGTTCTTCCAGAGATCCTGGGCGGAATTCCGGTGGCCGAGTCGCGTCTCGTTCTCATGCTTCCGCAGAACTTCGAGTATGGAAGGTTCCAGGGCTCCCTCGATCCGGTCGACCCGTCGTACCTCGAGACGCGAGACGCTCTGCGCGGCGCCGAGAAAGCGAAACAGTTGTCGGAGAGGGCCTTGCATGCGGGCCGGGAAGTTCAGGAGGCGGCTGTGAGCAAACTCGGTTTGTATAACTTCCTAGTCCAATCTCGGATCGAGTCTGCGCAGAAGATCGCCGCGGCGCAGGAACGCGAGGCAAGGGGCGTAGCGAAGAAGGACACGGAGCTAGGGAGGAGGCGGTATCTGCTAAGAGACGAGAAGGCGAAGGAGGCGGGTTACAACATCGAACGGGCGCAGGCGGCGGCACAGGCCGGCATTTCAAACGTCTTTCTGATTCAGGAGAGAATCGCCGAGGAGCGGCCGACTGCGGAGACTCCCGCGGTTGCAAAGGAGGAAGCGCCGGCGACGCCTCCGATCTCCTTTCCCCGCGCCGGCGACGCGTTCACCTTCTGGCAGTTGCAGGGAACGGGAAACGTCACTTTCAAATATGCCTCGCGTGAGTCGGCAAGTCATCGCAACGACGTGCTCTTTGCGCTGGCGCTCACGCTGGGCGCGGCCGTTCTGACCTGGGTCGGTCGCCATCTCCTCGCCTCCGGTCGCCGAGCGGCTTTGGCTGTTCTTGCGGCGAGCGCTCTGTCGGCCGTTTCAGGCGTCGCCCTGGACGTCGCCGTTCCCGCGGGCATCGCGGCGCTCGTCTTCCTCATGCTGAAACGCAGGAAAACAGGGGCTCAGCGCTAGCGCGGCGTCCCGGCGAAGCGCAGCGCGTGTCAGCGAAGCGACCGAAGCTCCGGAGACCCGGCGAGCGACACCCGGGGAGGCGCTGAAAGCGCGCAAGGGCAAAAACGCGATCATCGCTCGCGAATATCGTAGCAGAATAGATCGTCGTGGCGCCGCAGATAGAGTCTTCCCCTGCAGATCACGGGATGCGCCCACGCGTCTTGCCGCTGAGGCCCGTCCACAAGGCGGAACCGGCCGGCGGTTTCGAAGCCGTTGGGCGTGGGCTTGAGCAGGGCCATGACGCCGTCCTCAGCTAGGACGTAGAGACGACCGTCGGCGTGAATGACCGAGCCATTGGCCAGATTGCGATCTGAATAGAGCATTTCCCCGGTGGAGGCGTCGATGCAGGCCCACCCCCTGAACCGGCGGTAACCCGAGCCGTAAAGCCGACCGTCAACCAGGACGAGCGCTCCGTGGCAGTTGTCCAAGGGGGTCTCCCAGAGCTTTTCGAAGCGAACTCTGTCGCCGTCGGCGCGGACACGGAACATCTGCCCTCCGAAGTCATCGGGCGCAGTGAAGAAGATCGAGTCTCGCCAAAGGAGTGGAATGGAGCCGATCACCTCGTAGCGCGTGGGTATCTGATGCGTCCAGAGGATCTTGCCCGTTTCGGCGTCGACGCAGAACAAATGGCGGGCCGAGCAGCCGGCAATAAGGCGATGACCGCCCAATTCGCAGAGAATCGGATAGGCATATCCCGCCTTGTCGGCGTCGGGCAGGGGTGGATCGACCGCCTCGCCGCCAGAACGCCGCGTCCGCTGAAAGCGGAGCGGCTCGCTGCTCCACACCGTCTCACCGGTTTTCTTGTCGAGCGCGGCCATCAGGGATTTCGCGCCGCCGGGCGTGACGATGACTCGGTCGCCGTCAACGAGTAAGCACTCCGAGACGCCCCACGAAATGTTGCCCGCGCCGAAGCGTTCCAGCGCGTCAACCGCCCAAATCTCCTTGCCGTCCGCCGGGTCGAGGCAGACGACTCGTCCATGGGCGTTCATATGATAGAGGCGCCCCTCGTCGTACGAGCAGCTGGCCCGGGCCCCTGGCCACGGGCCCTTCCACGATCGGCCGTTCGTCGTCTTCCACCTCAACGGACCGTCGAGATCGAAAGCGGAAATGACGAGCGCATCGTCCACGTCCCCGGTGATATAGAGCGCGCCTTCGGCGATGATTGGCGAGGAGTAGCCGTGTCCGATCCGCGACGCGGTCCAGAGCCGCTTCGGCCCGCCCTCGGGCCATTTGCGCATCAGCCCGGTCTCCTCGCATACGCCGTCGCGCCGCGGGCCGCGGAATTGCGGCCACCCGGGTTCCTCCGTCTCAGAGACGCTTCCAGACTGTGGACCCGCCGGAGCGCGGGGAACAGAGAGCAAGAAGAGAAGAAGCGTGGTCCCGATCTTCCGCACGGAAACAGCGATCCGGTGCATAACGGTCTGCTTTCAGGGGATAATCGAGCGCGGCGGCGTGGAGACGCGGCAGGGATGCGCGATTCACGCGTCAGGTCGCGCTGAGTCTCGATGCGCTTGCGCGGATGCTCCGGGACGAACTACGCCATCTTGGCGCCCAACTCTTCCCAGGTCCGCCGCACTTCCTGGTGAATGCGCCGGGCCATCGCTTCGGATGAGTCTTCTTCGGGAGAGAAGGGCTTCCCAAAGGCAATCCATACCGGACCGCGCCGGGGAATCGCTCGGCCGCGGGGCAGGACCTTCTCCCCGCCGCGGACGGCAACGGGAAGAATGGGCAAGCGAAGATTTCGCGCCATGACGCCCACGCCGCTGTAGAACTCCCCCAATTCCCCGTCTTGCCTGCGGGCCCCCTCGGGAAAAAACAGAACACTCCAACCCGCATCCGCCAACTCCCCCGCGTAGGCCATGCTCCGACGGTAGCCCGATGTCTGAGGAAATGGAAAGATGTTCAGGAAGATCGTCGTCATCTCCCACGCGAGCCGAAGCGCTGCCTTCACATGCAGGGGGCGCCCCCTGCCGTCGAAGTATTCCTTCCAGGCCGCGGGACACGTGCGCCGGCCGATGCGCGACGGCAATCGAGTCTGAATGAGCGGGGTGTCAACGTGGCTGGTGTGGTTTGACACGATCAGACAGGGCGACTGCAAGGTCGCCACATTCTCGAGCCCCGTGCAATGCACTTGGCAGAACGCGCGCAGGAGCGGGCGCATCACAACCCATTCGAAGACGCCGCGCAGCAACTGGAAAGGCCTCGCACGGGTCCATCGCCGGAATTCCTGATCGGTCGAAGTCGGCTGCCGGGATTCGATAATCCCCTTCAGTTGCCCCACGGTCGTTTCCGAGGTCACCAGATCGTCGCTGATGTCCGTTCGGAATTCCTCTTCCAGACGGAGGACCAGCTCCATAATCTCAATCGATGTCAGCCCCAGGTCCTGTCCCAGCCGCGATTCCGGTCGCAGGTCCTCCACCGGCGCGCCGCTGGCTTCGGCGAGCATTCCCTCGAGGGATGTAACGGAGAGATCGGGTTTGCGGTCTGAAGGGAGACCCGCGACCCGCATCGGCCCCGCCGACGCAATTCTCTCGCGGACCTCGGCTCTCTTGATTTTGAGGGTCGTCGTCTTTGGGAATTCCTCTTCGGGCCACACCGTGAACTGGGCAATCTGCTGTTCCGGAGGCAACAGGCTATTGGCTTGCCGGATGCATTGCCGGGGGTCCACGTTGCCGTCTTGAAGAAGCAGCGCCGCGTGCACTTGATCCTGGTTTTCTCCGGCGCCCATCACGCACGATTCTTTCACGCCCGGCGCCGCGTTGAGGACCTGCTCGATGTCCTCGGGATAGATGTTGAGCCCGTCGCTTGTGACGATGACGTCTTTCTTCCTGCCGCGAACGTACAAGAATCCGTCTCCGTCGAATTCCCCGACGTCTCCCGTCTTGTACCAGCCGCCTTCGAAGGCCGCTTGCGTGGCCTCGGGCTGCTTGTAGTAGCCCTGAAACACATTGGGTCCCCGGGCCCGTATCTCATTGCCCTCGCCCAGGCGAATCTCGACGCGGTCAAGAGGAAACCCTACCGATCCGATCCGGCTCCGGCCCGGGCGCGAGACCGTCAGGATCGGGGACGTCTCCGTCAAGCCGTACCCTTGCAGCGCCTCGAAGCCGATGGCCTCCCAGAAGTCTTCCACGGCGGGATCTAGCGCGGCGCCGCCGCAGATGAAGAAGTGAAAGCCCGTATTGAAACGTCGATGCACGGGATAGAAAAGCAGTTTGCGCCATGGACGGCCCAGTCGCCGCGCCGCTCTGAGACCGCCCTGCAAATACCATGACATTCCTCTGCGCTCGAACTCGCTCTCGATCCGACTTTTCAGCAACGCCAGCAAGCGCGGCACGACAATCATCGCCGTGATCGACTCGCGACGGAATGCTTCAAGAAGAGCCGACGGTTTGAGCGCCCGCAGGTAGAGAATGCTCCCGCCCGCCGCCAGCAGGGTCCAAAGACCGCCCGTCTGCTCGAGCAGGTGGCTCAAGGGCAGCACGGAGAGCAGATGGTAGGAGGGATCCGGCTTGAGGGCGTCCAGAGCGCCGGTCACGTTCGCGGACACGTTGCCGTGTGTCAGGATTACGCCCTTCGGTCTTCCCGTGGTTCCTGACGTGTAGACAATCTCCAGCCAGTCGTCCGGGCCAACGTCGATCGTGTCCTTGAGGGGCGGGACGCGGCGCAGCTCGTGAAAAAGCGATTCAACAGGGAGCGAAGGGATGCCCAAGTTGGCGACCGGCGCCTGCCGGCTTCGGATCATCAATCGGGCGCCGGTCTCCCACGCCACCTGCTCGACAAAACCCGCCCTGTGGCGCGCGTCGAGGGGAACCAGCACCGCCCCGCTAATGGCGCAGGCGCCGAAGACCACAACCCACTCCGGGCTGTTGGGCGCCCAGATAAGCGCCCGCTCGCCCTTGCTGATTCCATGCAACCGCAACCAAGCGGCGCAGCGCAAGATGAGATCGTGGAGATCCGCGTAAGAGTGCGCGAACACGCGAAAGCCATTGAAGTATTTCAGCGCGCACTGGGATCCCCTTTGCGGGAACGCGCCCACAATCTCGGCAAGGGTTGTATACCGAGAAGTCTCGCATCCTGCACTCTTGTCTTGGAATCCGTCCATGCCGCCGACCGGTTTGCCTCTCCCGGCCCGCCAAGATAGCATCGCAGCATACCGATCCGCAAGAGTTGGGCAGACCGGTTTCTCCCAGCCATGCAGGCCCTCCGTCAGAAGCGCGATACCCGCGCCGAAAGCCATGACCCGGATCAAGCCCCAGAGAACTCGCGTTCAATGCCCGTCGGCGCCGCTCTGCGATTCGGTCGGCGTGGAGTGCGCCTTGCGTCCCAGGCTTCCCGCGCGCCGGCCGTGGCCAAGAGCGTCTGTCAGAATGAGCGCCGGGAGCAAGCGCTGGAGGCGCTCAAGGCTTCAGAACGTCTTCCCCGTTCTGTCCTGGTAGTGTCTGCGCAAGCGCTTCAGTTCGGCTTTCAGCCCGGCGACGGTTCCTTGTCGCGATGGGTCGTTGTAAAGATTCCTCAGTTCATGGGGATCCTGGTCGAGATCGAAGAGTTCCCACTCCCCGCTTTCGTAGTAATGGATCAGCTTGTAGCGCTCGGTCCGCACGCCGTAGTGGCGCGGGACGTTGTGCTCGCCGCCCCCCTCATAGTAGTGATAGTAGATGGACCGCCTCCAGTTTTTCGGATGACGTCCCCTCAGAAACGGGACGAGGCTTTCCCCCTGCATGTCTTCGGGGACGGCGCATCCGGCCATCTCGAGGAAAGTCGGGGCGAAGTCGATGTTTTGGGTCAGTTCCTCGATGCGAAGGCCCTTTGCCCCAACGCCGGGCCAACGGATCAGGAGGGGCATGCGCAAGGACTCCTCGTACATCCATCGCTTGTCGTACCAGCCGTGCTCGCCGAGGTAGAAACCCTGATCGGCGCTGTAGACGACGACGGTGTTCTCGGCCAGTCCGGACTCGTCGAGGCGATCGAGCATGCGTCCGACGTTGTCGTCCACGGCGGCGACGCAGCGGAGGTAGTCCTTGACGTAGCGCTGGTACTTCCAGCGAACGAGTTCCTTGCCTTGCGGATTGCGGCGCTTGAACTCCTCGTTCTTCGGCCCGTAAGCGGCGTCCCACTTTGCCTTTTGCTCGGGGGTCATGCGGCCGACTTCGGGGTTCTTGAGATCCCGGCCCAGAGCGTCCTTGATTCCAAGCCCCGGGACCTTGAGGTCGTAGTCCCACATCATGTGCTCGGCGATGGACATCTGGTTCGTCTTCAAACCCGAATTGCGGCCGGAGTAATCGTCGAAGAGAGTCGGAGGTTCGGGGATCTCGACGTCGTCGTACATCGTGAGATACCTCGGCCCCGGCGCCCAGGTGCGGTGGACGGCCGTGTGGTTGCACACGATGAAGAAAGGCCGGTCCGGGTCACGTCCGGTCTCGATCCAGTTCAACGCCAGATCGGTGATGATGTCCGGCGTGTAGCCGGTATGCTCGGTCGTCCCGTCCGACGAATCGAACTGGGGGTTGTAGTACCCGCCGCGCTGGAGAAGCTCCCAGTAATCGAAACCGGCCGGCTCGGTCTTCAGATGCCATTTCCCGATGACGGCGGTCTGGTATCCGGCGGCGTGAAGCAGCTGGGGAAAGGTCGGTTGAGAGGGATCGAGTTGCGCCCGGTTGTCGATCGCGCCGTTTATGTGGCTGTGCTTCCCGGTTAGGACGACGGCGCGGCTCGGCGCGCAGATGGAGTTCGTGCAGAAGTTGTTCAGGAAGATCGCGCCCTCTCGCGCGATGCGGTCGATGTTCGGCGTCTTGTTGATCTTCGAGCCGTAAGCGCTGATGGCCTGGCAGGCGTGGTCGTCGCCGAAGATGAAAAGAATGTTCGGCGGCTTCCCGCGCTCCAGGCCGCCGAGGGGGCCAGCCAGGCGGGCGCAGGCGGGCGCCGCGAGGGCCGCCGCGGCCAAGCCCGCGGTTTTCAGGAAATCGCGGCGGGCGCAAAATGAACGCTCTCGCATGCCTCTCATCCCTCCCGTAAGCCGAAAGTGTTGCCGCAGTCCGTCGCCGGCCGGAGGCCGCCTCCCACGTTCCATCCCAATGTGGGAGGCCGTCTCCGACGGGCGACCCCGGCTCCGACAAGCAACCCCATCCCTGACTGCCGGCCGCCTCCTTGGGACGTGTTCCCTCGCGTCTTTGGCGCGTTGCTCCCCTTCATTGTGACGGGGCCTCTTTGTTTTCCCTCCGCGGGACCGATCGGGACGAAACCACCCGCTCAAAGCGGCCGACGGCCGGCGGATCGACGCCTCTTGGCCATTGCCGCCAAGCGCTGGGATCGTCCCCGGTCCGGAACTCCCAGACGCCTTTCAGCTCGATGGCCTCGTCGCCGGCGTAAAGTACGGGCGATTCCTCTTTGAAGCCGCCCGCGCCGCCCCAATCCTGAACGCGCACCGCCACCATGTTATACTCGCCGGGCCGAACGCGCGCGGCGGGGACCTTGTAGCGGTTCCACGGATCGGCGTCGTGATCGCCGTGACCGACGCGCACGCCGTTGAAGTAGGCCGTATGATAGTTGTCCACGCGCTCGACGTGCAGCTGCAGATCCTTCCCCGCCCATGATGCGGGCGCCTTGACGTAGCATCGGTACCACGCGAAGCCGTCGTAGTGAGCCCATTTCCCGCCGGGCGCCTGCTCCCAGTAGCCGGGCACGGGGATCGCGTCTTCCCACGGTCCGTCGTAGCGCGCGGAAGCCGCGTTCTCGCTCTTCGCGTCGTCCTTCAGCACGAAGCCCGTCTCGATCCAGTTCCCAAGGTCCAGGACGTTGCGCGATCCCGCGTCCATCGCCGCCAAGTGGACGAAGCGCGCCCCTTCGGGGATTCCAACGTCGAAACGCCACGGCTCCTGGGAGATCCGTATCACCGGGCTTTCCGCGGCAAGCGCACCGTCGACAAAAACCCGAAACACCACGCTCGGAAACTTGGCAAGGTTGCGACCGAGCTGCTCATCGAGCATGTTGTCGTCGATTCCGGCCAACGCCACGAATCGCTCGCACTCCGGCTTCACCGGGAGCCGCACGCCCGAGGGGGCGCGCATGCCCAAGCCCTTCGCGTACGCGCGCCCTCGGACCCGGAGCGGCTTGCCCTCGAAGGACGCGTTCACCTTGGGCTGCCAAAAGCAGGCGGCATAGCTCGGCGCAATCTCCGTGAAAGGATCGCCGGTCATGGTCAGGGAGTCGAGATAGAGGTCCGGCGGAGGCGGCACGGGGTTCATGCGAACGAAGTAGGCGTCGGTGACGAGACTGACGCGCTTCCCGTCTCGGAAGGCCGCCGCGCGGAGCGTGGTCGCCTTTTCGAGTGAGAGGGGCTTCTCGTAAAGCGGCGAGTCGGACGCCGGTTGGCGGCCGTTCAGGGTATAGCGGATCTCGACCCCCTCGAGCCAGGGGGTCGTGAGCGTAACCGTCTCCGAGTCTTGAAAGAAGCAGGGCCGTTGGGGCTTTCCCCACGGCGCAATGCGCACCGTCTCGACGATCCATTCGTCATTCCACACGCCGGCCTTCCGGAGCTCTTCGACCATGTTGATCGTCGGCACGCCGGCTCGCTCCAGATCCTCATCCGTCTGCCGCGTTCCGTCGTCGGGCGTGAAGCCGCTTTTCGGATCGTAGTGCGTGAAGGCGTCGTTGATGTCTCGGGCGAGCACGCATGGCATCCCCGCCTCAACGAGGTACTTCAGGGCGCCCGGCTTGCCGTAAAGGCACATGTTCGTGTGGAGGCCCATGTAAATAACGTGGGTGACGCCGCGCGCCTTGAGGAGGGAATACACCTCCTCCGTCGTGCTGATGATCGCGTCCTCCTCGGCGATGACGAGATCGGGGTTGATGCCGTCGTGGCCGTAGTTCACAACACATGAGACGCCGGGGCCGCACATGCAGGCCCCCACGGCGGCGGTGAACTTGGCGGCGATATCGCCTTCCTTGGGAACGGGAAGGAGCGGCGTCGCCAGCGCGCGCTCGCGCTGCGGCCATCCGGCGTAGGACCCGACGACGTCGCTGGGCGCCCAAACGACCGGCATGCCCAGGCGCCGCGCGCATTCGAGCGCGCGGTTCCATCGGGGCGTCATGGCCGAGACGCGCTCGCAGGCCGTCATGCACCAGTGGTAGTTCCAGGGGTCGACAATGACGACGCCGATCTTGGAACTGTCGACCTTTTCCCTCTTCAGAATGGTCTTGTCGCTCTCCGGATCGCGGGTTCGGAGGTCGAGGTCCAGCATGCGGGGACCGGGCGGGGCGCCGGCGCCATTTGGGCCGGAGTCCGACCGGGGAGGCTTAACGCCGGCCGCAGCGGAAAGGAATAGGGGGTTCAATCCGGCCAGCGCAAAGAGGCATGTGACAAAGCGCGATGCGTTCATGTGAGATCCTCGCCTTTCTCGACCGGCGAG
>DATKZW010000499.1:0-4006 GCA_035527775.1 Sumerlaeia bacterium
TCGAACAGACACCACATCGGTGGGAACTCAGGGTGTTTCCGGAAACCCACCTCCTGAAAGTTCATCGAACCGTGTATCACAGCTCTGTCTGTCCAGAACCACTCTGGAGCGTTAAGAGAAGGATCTGGCTCGCGGAACGGGATAGGGCAGTCCCGCGCATCGCTCCAGTCGATACCCAGGGTCTTTCCGTGGAGATCGGCAAGTGGCCGCAGAAAGGCTTCCGAAGGATCGGTAGGCTCCGTGGCAGGCGGCCAAACTGAGCCGGAGAAGAAGAACCGGTTCAGGTAGTAGTACTCATGGTCCTTGTAGTTGTAACAATTCTCCGTGAGCATCCAACAGTTGCCATTTCCCGGATCATTCTGGAAGTCTATGAGCGTTGGCATGTTGACCGTCGTATTCTCCTGCAACCAGCAGTAGATCGGAATCTCCCCTTCATGTCCTGGGTTGAACTTCTTGGCAACGAACGACGCCACGTGTCTTCTGCCATCTTTCCGGTACGTAACGCACCACCGTGTCATGGTGGGGCTACTCTGGTGTTCATCGTGTATCCCGCCCTTCTCACAAGACAGTACCTGTCCGCCGCATAGCGCGGCGAAGTACTCTGGCCCGAGATCCTCGTATCTGTACTGTCGTTTCTTCATGAGCAGAACGAGCTAAGGGTTTTTGCGGCGCGTCAGCGTCCGCAAAGGCGCTGTTGAACTGAGCCGGTTCGCGCCGGTTTGGCCATTATGACGCGCCGAGGAACGAAGTCAAGCCAGAAGAAGAGGACGCGCGTCTTGCCGCATGGCGCGTCTCGCTTCCGCTCCCTTCGCCAAGCTCCAGCCCGTCAAGATCAGGCCGCCGCTGGGCTTGCGCCAGCGGAGCCATGACTGGCGGCTAAGAAGGCGCGACTTCTTTCCCGCCTCCGCCGTAGCGGAGGCAAGCTGGCGCCCCTTGCCGCAGGTCTGGGCAGGCCACAGCGCGCCTGGAGGACGGAGGGAGTCGCGCCGTGGCGCCAGGGGGCGCAACGCCCGCGTTATGGGAGATGGGAGCGAATGCGGGCGAGGAGGGCGCTCAGTCCTCGTCCCAGAGTTGGTCGTAGAAGGCGACGTAGTCGTCCGGGGTCTCGCCGGCGCGCATTTTGATGGCGGCGCGGGGATGCTCGTTGCGCTGGGCGGTGAAGACGTAGGGGATCATGTATCCCCATTCCATTTTGTCGCGGAGGGGAACGAATTCCTTGGTGATGCAGTCGATGATGGGGCGCAGGTGGAACTTCGGGTTCTTCAGAAAACCGATGAGGAGTTCGAGGGGACAATTGCCGGGCCCGCGTCCGATGCCGTTGATGGTGGCGTCGAGGTAGGCGGCGCCGAGGATGAGGGCCTCGATGGTGTTGGCGAAGGCGAGTTGCTGGTTGTTGTGCGCGTGGATGCCGACCTTCTTTCCGGCGGCCTCGGCGTACTGGAGGTAGGTGAGGATGAGGTCGCGGATCTGTTCGGAATAGAGGGCGCCGAAGCTGTCGACGACGTAGATGATGTCCACGGGCGACTGGGCGAGAAGTTCGAGCCCCTCCTCGAGGTCGCTGTCGTGGACGGTGGAGACCGCCATGAGGTTGGCGCTGGTCTCGTACCCCTTGTCGTGGGCGTCTTTGATCATGTCGAGAGCGGTGGGGATTTGGTGGATGTAGGTGGCGACGCGGATGATGTCGAGGGGGCTTTGCTCCTTGGGGACGATGTCGGTGTGGTAGTCGCAGCGTTCGGCGTCGGCCATGGCGCTGAGTTTGAGGTCGGTGGGATTGTCGCCGACGATGCGGCGGATGTCGTCCTCCGTGCAATGCTTCCAGGCGCCGAACTCGGCGGGGGCCAGGATCTGGGCGGAGTTCTTGTAGCCGAGTTCCATGTAGTCCACGCCGGCGGCCACGCAGGCGTCGTAGACGGCTTTGACGAAGCCGTCCTCCCAGTAATGGTCGTTGATGAGCCCGCCGTCTCGGACGGTGCAGTCGAAGACTTTGATGTCGGGTCTGTACGTCAACCAGGAACCTTTCGCGTCTTTGTCTTTCTTGTGGACTACCATGGGTGTGGCTCCCCTCAAGGAGTTAAAGAGTTCCATTTATGCGCCCTTCGGGGCTTATGTGTCAATGTTTTTCGACAAGGAGGCTCGCGCCGGTCATCTCCTCGGGTTGGCCGAGATTCATGAGTTCGAGCATCGTCGGAGCGACGTCGGCGAGGCAGCCGTCGGTGCGGAGTTGGGCGTCGCGGCGGGAGTCGTCGATGAGGACGCAGGGGGTCGGGGTGGTGGTGTGCTGGGTGTTTGGGCAGTCTTCCTCGAAGTTCCACATCTGCTCGCAGTTGCCGTGGTCGGACGTGATGACGCCGCAGCCCCCTTCCTGGAGGAGGGCGGGGATGACGCGGGCGAGGGCCGCGTCGACGGCTTGGGCGGCCTGAATCGCGGCCTCCAGGACGCCCGTGTGCCCCACCATGTCGCCGTTGGCGAAGTTGGCGACGATCAGATCGTGGGTGTGAGAGCGGATCTCCCGTTCGAGCCGCTCGGCGACTTCGGGGAGGCTCATCTCGGGTTTCAGGTCGTAAGTGGCGACTTTGGGCGAGGGGATGAGGATTCGGGTTTCGTTCGGGAGCTCGGCTTCGCGCCCGCCGGAGAAGAAATAGGTGACGTGGGCGTATTTCTCGGTCTCGGCGATGCGGAGTTGGCGAAGGCCGCGCCCGGACGCGCAGTCGCCGAGAGTCCTGGCGATACTCGCGGGGGGGAAGGCGACGGCGGCGTTCAGGCCGTCTTCGTACTGCGTCATGGTGGTGAGTTCGACCTTCAGGTCCGGGTTGCGCTCGAAAGCGGCAAACTCCTCGTCGACGAGCGCGTGGCTCAGTTGGCGAGCGCGGTCGGGGCGGAAGTTGAAGAAGATGATCCGATCGCCCGACTCGATGCGGCCGACGGGGCGTCCGGGTTCGGACTCGACGACGGTGGGAGCGACGAATTCGTCGTTTTCGCCGCGAGCGTAAGCTTTCTCGACCGCCTCGACGCCGGAGGCGGCCGTGTGGTCGCTTTGGCTGAAAACGAGAGCGTCGTAGGCCCTCTTGACGCGGTCCCAGCGTTTGTCTCGGTCCATCGCCCAATAGCGTCCGGAGACGACGGCGATCCGGCCAAGGTTTTCGGCTCGGAGCGTTTCCTCCAGTTCGCGGACATAGCCGACGCCGCTGCGGGGGGGCGTGTCGCGCCCGTCGAGATAGCAGTGGAAGAGGACGCGATCACTGGGGAGGCCCAGGCGTTTGGCCAAGCGGAGGAGGGCGAAGTAGTGGCGGTCGATGCTGTGCACGCCGCCGTCGCTGATGAGGCCCATGAGGTGAAGAGTCGAGCCGGCGTCGCGGGCTTTCTCGACGGCGCGGCGGAGGGGCTCGCGGCTGAGGAGACCGTCTTTCTCGACGGCCTTGTCGATCCGGGTGATTTCCTGCCAGACAATGCGCCCGGCGCCGAGGTTGAGATGGCCCACTTCGGAATTGCCCATGATGCCTTCGGGGAGCCCGACGGCGCTGCCGCTGGACCCGATGGTCGTATTCGGCCAGGAGGCCAGGAGGCGGTCCCAAGAGGGCGTCCGAGCGGCGCGGATGGCGTTCTTTTCCGGGGGATAGTCGTCCGGGGCTCGTCCCCATCCGTCGAGGATGAGGAGAAGATGGGTTTTCCTGGCGGTCATCGGCAAGTAGGCTCCCCTGCAGAGAGTTGGTGTCGGAGTCGAAGCGGCGCACCCAGCGAAGGCGCCGACAGTTTGGGGCGGGCATCATACACGATCGCCGGGGGCATGTACACCGGATAAATCGCGATAAACCGCGCGTCGCGGGGCGAGCGGGGGTCCAGCCATCCTGCGCGAAGCAGCTGAGGAATCGAGTAGGAGGGGGAGTTGCCTCCCCCGTCCTCTCACACCACCGGGCATACGGTTCCGTACCACGGCGGTTCGTGAATGATATTAGCGAGCGAGCCGCATGTCCAGCAGCGACGGCAGTCCCATCGAATCGAAGGTTCT
>DATKZW010000500.1:0-3697 GCA_035527775.1 Sumerlaeia bacterium
TCGCGTCGAAAACAAGCAGCGTGCGCGTGAGTCCCCGGCCTTCGTGTCCCACAGCCGCCACGTCGGCCGAGAACTGAGAGGTTCTGGCGGTGATGTAAGGTCCGGCCTCGATGGCGCTCGGCTCATCCAGCGCCTTCGTCACCCAGGCCACTGAGTCCAACTCCTCGTCCTTCCCCTCGCGGTAGGCCGTGAGCTGCTCCGCAAAGGCCTCCCCGATTCCCGGCAGGCAAGCCAGCGCTTCGGCGCTGGCCGTGTTCACGTTGACCAGCCCTTCCACAGCGTCGCCGTCCGTGGCGGTCAGCGCGTCATTCACCTGGGCGAATTCTTCGGGCGTCATGCGGCTGCGCAGAAAGAACTGCAGAATGCTCGAGAAGTTTCCCCCGCCGCTGGTCGCAGCCTGGATCTCGGCCGCTCGAGCGTCGCCGAGTTTCTCGCGCAGAAGCTGTTCGACCGCGCTACGGTTGCCGTTCACGTTGATCCGGGGCGAACCGTCCTCGCGCACGTTCGGCTCGCGGGTGTAAACGGTCACGTACTCCAGAATCCCGGGATCCAGCCGCCCGTCCTGGTTGTCGTCCGGAGGGGTCGCGGCGCCGTCGTCTTCGTTTGGATCGAGTATGCCGTTGCGATTCGCGTCCTCTCCGCAAAGAACCTCCCAGTCGCCGCCCCTTACGAGTCGCAGCTCCTCGACCGTCTCGAACCTCGAGTTCTTGCAGTTGTAGGCGGGGTCGCCCAACAGGTAATTCTGCGATTCCGCGCCGTCGGGCGTCAGGTCCTCATCGGCGTCGCGCCAGTCGATGATCGCGGCGGCGAGTTCGGCCGTCATGCCGGGCAATGCTTCGAGCATCTCGCGGGTGGCTGTGTTCAGGTTCAGCTTCGAGGCTTCGTCCACCAAGCCAAACACGGGCGCGTCGTTCTCGCCCAGGCTCTCCCTCTCCGAAGCGCCTCCGCGCCCAATGAGCCAGAAAGTGGCGTCGCCCACGGCCACGCCATCGGATTCATAGGACTCGACGTCGGGCATTTTCCCCGGCTCTTCCAAGTTTGCGAGAACGAAGCTCACGTAGGAGCGCGCGCCCTCAATCGCCTGGGTCGACTCGAGCGCGGCCACCGTGTAGTCCGCCGCGCGGTATTCGAGCATCATCGTGTTGCCGAAAAGGAGCGCGAGACTCGCCAAGCCCAGAGAAATCCACAGGACGACGATCAACGCGGCTCCCCGGGACTGGAAGGATGAAAGCGCAAAGCCAAAAGGCGCGGAAGAACGGAAGGCCTTCACGCCGCGTGACGCCGTTTTCCCAAAGAAGACGGAAGGTTTTTCCCGTGCGCTCTTCATTCGTTGTCCTCTTCGGTTGTCAGGGCCTTGGCCGCGATGGGGAGGACGACCATCTCGATGGGAGACGCCTCGCGTCCGTTGCCGGCGGCGGGGGCGAACTCAATCCGCGCTCTCACCGCCGCTGGAGTCTCGTTTTCCACCGTCGTGGAATCCCACGAATCCTGCCACACTTCTCCATCGTAGTAGGCAAACGCCAGCGACAGCACGCCCTTCAGGAGCCGTTCCTCCTTGGGGTCCTCTTCGGTCGAGGCGAGCAGATTGCGCGTGACGGCGCGCACCAGCTCATAAGCCTCCGTGTTCTCCGTTGCCTTGTTCTCGGAAACCGAGACCGGGGACTCGGCAAGATAATAGGCCACTCTCTGGACGTCGCCCCTCGGCTCCTTCGAACCGACCGCGCCCGAGGCCGTGTGGAACTCGAGGCGGTCTCTCCTGCAGGTCCCGTCCTCTTCCTTTTCGCCGATAAAGGCGCCCGCCAGGATTCCCACCGGAGCGACAACCTGCCGCAGATCGCGTTTCATGACTTCCGCCGCGTAATGCCTCGGCAACGTTTCCTCCATCACGTCGGCCGCCTTCTCACGCATTCTCATGGCGGTATGAAAAACAGGATACAGCGCGCCGACGAGAACGGCGAACATGGCGGTTGCCGCAAGGACCTCAATCAGCGTGAAGCCCGCGGATCCGCGTCGTCCCGCATCTCTGAGTTTGGCGCTCATTCCGCCGAATCCTCCACGAGCGCAGTCAACCGCGCGCTATACTCGCGTTCCTGAACCAAGAAGAAGACTTCGACCGAAACGGCGCGCATCGTGCCTTCGGTCTCGCTGCCCGCTCCGCTGAGGGCCGGTTCCCATGCCTTGGTTTCCAGGAGCCAGCGATAACCGGGCTCGTCTTCCCCAAAGTCGCCCTTCTGATCTCCGTTGCGCCAACTCTCCGTTGCCACGGATTCCGCCAAGAGACGGTCGGCCAGTTGAGCCGCCGTGCGTCTGCGATCGGCCATGACCCCGGCGCGATTGGCGATCTGCAGCCCTTCGAGGGCCACCGGGACCAGGACCGCCACGAAAACCATCGCCGCCAGTATCTCGGCCAACGTGAAACCGCGCCTCTTGAGGGATGAAGGATGAAGGATGAAGGATGAAAAAGGCAAAGAAGACCCACCGCGCGGCGCCGAACGCAGGGCGCGCTCCCGTCCCATAAATGGCAAGAGGAGGCAGTTTCTGGATCTGCTTCTTGTATTCATTGCGCGTTCCTCTTCATTCGTTTCCATTTGTCATCCTTCTGCCTTCATCATTCATCCTTCATCATCCTTGATCTCGTACCCGAGGCCGTTTTCCGTCCGGCCGATCTCGATCGCGTCTCCTTTCCTCTCGTCGGAAAGATGGAGCGTCTCCAGACTCTCCTCGTCGATTCTTCCGTCCGGCCACACGAGGATTCGCGCTTCATCCTTTTCATCCAAGTCCGCCGGATCGAGGTCGAAGCGCAATCCATCCGCCAAATGAAACTCGACCGGCTTCTTCTCCTCGAACTGGTATCCCGCAACTGGAACCAGAGCATACGTTCCCGCTTCGAGATCGATCCGCACCTCCATCGGCACGGCCGTGGATATCGCGTGACTCCGGGCGTAGCGGGTGAGCCCGACGAATCGCCGCGCCTCCTCCGTGATCGTCCGTCCCGCCATGAATCGCGAGAGCGACGGCGCGGCGAAGGCCATGACCGCCGCCAGCAAAGCCAACACCAGGATCAGCTCGATCAACGTCGTTGCTCGTCGGTGATGATGATTTCGGTTCCGCATGTGCATCGCGCGATTCACCAATTCGTTATGTCGTCGGCGCTGCCTGCCTGCTTGTCGGGCCCCTTCGACATCAGGTCGTACCCGTTCGCATTCTGCTTTCCGGGGCACTCATAGACGTAGGGCTCCTTCCATGGATCGAGGGGGATGGCTTTCTTGAGGTAGGGCCCCCGCCAGTCCCTTGCGTCAGCGGGCTCTACGATCAAGTCTTCCAGGCCGTCGCTCCCTTTGGGATAGTAGCCGTTGTCCACCTCGAACGTATCGAGGGCCAGTTCGAAACTGGATATCTGCGTGTGGGCGGCTTGAATGTCCGCCTGTTCCCGGCGGCCCGTGAATTTCGGCACCACGATCGCGGCCAGCGTCGCCAAGATCGCCAGAACGAGCAGCAGTTCGACCAACGTGAAGCCGGCCCGCGCCGCGCGCCGGCTTGCGGTCGCGTCAAGGTACAACTTCCTTTGGGAATGCATTTCCCCACCTCCCATGAACCGTCATTTGATGTACTCGTAGATCGTGAAAATCGGCAGCACCATTCCGATGACGATCGTCCCAACGGCGCCGGCCATCACGAACAGCAGAGCGGGCTCGGC
>DATKZW010000501.1:0-2082 GCA_035527775.1 Sumerlaeia bacterium
TGGCCGCCCGTTCGAGAGGGACCCAGTTCGTCAGCGGCTCGGGAGAGACGACGATGCCGCTCGGATGTACGCCAAGGTGGGAGGGATAGCCCTCGATGCGCTTCGCCAAGGGCGCGATGGATCGCATGGGCTCCGCTTCGAAATCGAGATGGCGGCTCTCGGGACGTTCTTTCCTGACGTTGGAGAAGTCCGCCGCTCCGAGGTGGGGAAGGTAGCGCGTGTATTGGCCGATCTCGCCTTCGCTCAGTCCCATCGCCTTGCCGACCTCGCGCACGCACGAGCGGCCGGCGTAAGTGACGTGGGTCGAGATCATGGCCACGCGGTCCTCGCCCCACCGGCGATAGACGTAGTCGATCACGTCATCGCGGCGGCGCCAGCACAGATCGATGTCCACGTCCGGCGGCGAGGAACGCTCGCGATTAAGGAACCGCTCGAAGTAGAGGTTGTGGGCGATGGGATCCACGTGTGTGAAGCCCAGCAGGTAAGAGACCAGACTGTCGGCCGCCGATCCCCGGCCCGTTGCGGGGATGCCCTGGTCGTTCGCGAAACGCACCACGTCGGCCACCGCCAGGAAGTAGGGCGCGTAGCCCATGGAGCAGATGACCTCCAGTTCGTGCTCGAGGCGAACTTGCGCGGCGGGACGGTTCGGCGGGGCGTAGAACCGGGGGATGGCGCTCCGGCAGGCTTCCCGCAGGACTTCTTCGGGCGAGGCGCCTGCGCCCGCGTCAAAGTCCGGCATCCGCATGCGGCCTAGGGGCAGATTCACCTCGCACGCCTCGGCGATGTCGACCGTCGCTCGGAGGGCGTCCGGCAGATCTCGGAAGGACTCCGCCATCTGGGCGGGAGAGGCGAAGAAGCACGAGGGCGGCGCCATGTCCTCGTCCGTCAGAGTCTCGACGGTTTTCAGGGTCCCGATGGCCCGCAGAAGCCGGTGGAAAGCGTGGTCTTCGGGAGCGAGAAAGTGCACGCGGTTCGTCGCCGCCCCGCGCAGGTCGAGCTTCCGGGCCAATTCGCACACGCGGCGCATCAGATGGCGGGAGCGGGCGGATTCCCCCCGGAAGAACTCGGCGTACAGGGCGTCGCGGGCCAGATGGGGCCGGAGCCGCTCGAGGAAGTCGGGATCGGAGGTCAGGAAAACGAGGCCTTCGGCGAACTCCAGCGCCAGGTCGAGCAAGTCCCTTTGCCCCGGGGCCGAGACGTCGGGCGTTTCCCGTCCGGCGCTCCTCGCTTCCGGGTCGCGACCCGGTTTGGGTCTGGCGAGTTGGTCGGCCGTGATGAGACGGCAGAGATTGCCGTATCCCCCCGCGTCGCGCGCCAGGACGATCAAGGCCCCTCCCGGGGTTGGAGCGGGGAAGGAAGCGCCAAAAATCGGGCGGATTCCGGCCTCGCGAGCGGCACGGTAGAACGGGACGGCGCCGTACAGTCCCCGGTAGTCCGTCAAGGCTGCCGCATTGGCGCCAGCGGACTTAGCCGCATGGACCAGTTGCCGCGGCGTGAAGGCGCCCCGGTGGAACGAGTAGCAGGAACAGCAAAAGAGATGGGCGAAACAGTTCACGTGGACCGGCCTCGGAAACACCCGGTGATGTCGAGACGGAAAGTCAAGTTTTTGACGACCCCGCTGAAGGATTCGGGACACACCGCCCGGACAAGGGGATCTGGGCGGCATGCCAAGCGCCTGAAACCGAAGGACTTATGCCGGGATCGGCGCCCCAAGTCCCCTCTGTTTTGTCCGATGGCATCCTCCTTGCGGCGAACCAGCGCGAAGGGCCTTCTCCAAGGCCCATCTTGCGTTGGGAAGGCGGGGAGACATGACACGGAGAGTTCGGGAAACGCAATGGATGTTCCATCTGCTCGTGCACGGGTTCGACCTCCCCCCTTGCAGTCGGTCTTCAGACAGAGTGCGGACGTTTCGTCAAGAGCGGCTGAAGCACATGGTCCTCCGCCATCTTTTCGAAGACTATGCGGAGCCAGAATATCGCTTCAAAACGGATGGGGCAAGTCTTGTCTAACTCCTGAGCGGCGCCGACCCACAGCCGGGGATTTTGCTCGCATTGCTTGAGCCCTTTAGGTAGACTTCCGATA
>DATKZW010000502.1:0-8991 GCA_035527775.1 Sumerlaeia bacterium
GGGACCGCCGTTCCTTACACCGTTGTCGGTTCGAAGACGTTCCCGGTGGCGGCGGGGGCGAGCGCGCCCCTCACGATCCGGTTCGCGCCGACGGCGAGAGGCGACTACTCGAACGTGCGGGTGGTCATCGTCAACACCGCGGAGTACTTCTCGTTCGTGACCCTCAACGGCATCGGCACGACGGCGGGAAGCGCTTACGCCGTGGCGTCGCCCGCCGGCGGGAGCACGATCAACTACGGCGACACGAACGCCAATCAGCCGAAGAACCGTTACGTCGTCCTGAAGAACCTGGGCGACACGGCTCTCACTGTGACGAGTGTTGGCGTGGTGGGGTCAACGGCGTTCACCGCGCCGGGGACCTACCCGCTGGTCATCGCCGCGAATGGGGGCGAGGAGAAAGTGACGCTTACCTGCACGCCGCCCGCCGTGGGCGACTATGCGGGCGTTGCGACGCTTAGCCTCACCGGCGACTCGGCTGTTCCGACGCTGACTTACTCGCTCACCGCCCAGGGCGTCATCGCGCCTCCAGCCGCGGCAGGGAGCGCATGGGTGATGTACTACTGACGGCTGCACAAGCGGGATGCCGCGAACTCTTGAGGAGGCGCTTCGAGACGCCGTGAGGCGCCACGGACCGCGATCCGCAGGGATTCCGCAATCCCCAATCCGCGCTCCGCATTTGGGGGGATTCGCGGCGCGGCGCGCCTCTTATTCCCCGGCTCCCCCGAGCATCCGGAGAAGCTGGGCTTCGTCGATCACGGGGACGCCGAGAGACTGGGCCTTGGCCAGTTTGGAGCCCGCCTTCTCGCCCGCTACGACGTAGTCCGTGTTCTTCGAGACCGATGCGGCGGCCTTGCCGCCGCGAGCCTTGATCATCTTCTCCGCCTCGCTTCGCCCGAGCGTGGGGAGCGCGCCGGTGAGGACGAAGGCCTTGCCCGCCGCGGGGGAGTCTCCGGCGGCGGCCGCCGCGGCGGCGCGCGATTCGACGGCGCGGCGTTCGGATTCCGTCAGAGCCATCGGCAGGCCTGCGTCCTTCAGAGCGGCGATCTCGGCGCGATTCTCCTCGTTCGCCAGGAACGCCGCGACGCTTTCGGCCAGGATCGCCCCCACGCCTTCGACGGCGTCGATCTCCTCGCGCGAGGCCGCCATCAGGCTTTCCATGCTTCCGAATTCCACGGCCAGCAAGGCCGAGGCGGTTTCGCCGATGTGGCGGATTCCGAGAGCATAGAGGAAGGCCGCGAAAGGGCGCGACTTGCTTGTCTCGATTCCCGCGATCAGGTTTTGCGCCGATTTCTGGGCCATGCGCTCGAGGCGCGCCACGGTCTCGACGTCGAGCTTGTAGAGATCCGAGAACCGCCGCACCAACCCTTCATCCACCAGCTGATTCACGAGTTTGTCTCCGAGCCCCTCGACGTCCATGGCGCCGCGCGCGGCGAAATGGCGGATTCGCTCTTTGATCTGCGCGGGACACGCAAGGTTCTCGCACCGGACCGCCACCTCCTCCTCGCTGAAGACGAGCGGAGAATCGCAGGCGGGGCAAGTTGTCGGAAAGTCGTAGGGCTTCTCTTCGCTTGTCCGAAGATTGTCCGAAACGCGGACCACCTTCGGGATGATGTCGCCCGCCTTTTCGATGACGACTTGGTCGCCGACGCGAATGTCCTTGCGGGCGATCTCGTCGCGATTGTGGAGCGTGGCGCGGCTGACCGTCGAGCCCGCGAGGAAAACGGGCTCGAGGTTCGCCACCGGGGTGACGGCGCCGGTGCGCCCGACCTGCACTTCAATGGACCGGACGCGGGTCGTCGCCTGTTCGGCGGAGAACTTGTAGGCGCACAACCAGCGCGGCGACTTCGACGTGGCGCCCATGGCGTCGTAGACCGTGCGGTCGTCGACCTTGACGACCAGACCGTCTGTGTCGTAAGGCAGATCTTTGCGTTTCTCCTCCCACTCGTTGATAATCTCGAAGATCCCCTCGACGCTCTCGCAACGCCAATGCACGGGATTGACTGGGAACCCGAGGCGATCGAGACGCTCGAGCAGCGCGCCGTGCGTGTCGGGCAGGGGATAGCTCTCTGCCAGCCCGACGCCGTACGAAAAGAAACGGAGGGGACGCGCGGCCACGGCGCGCGGATCGAGGAGCTTGAGCGATCCCGCGGTCGCGTTGCGCGGATTAGCGAAAGGCTCCAAGCCCTCGGCCATGCGCCCCTCATTCATCTTCTCAAACTCGGGCCGCGCCATGTACACCTCTCCCCGAACTTCAAGGGCCGCGCCTGCCGGCGCGTCCCAATTACGGAGCCGTCGCCGGATTTGCGGCAGCGTCAGAAGGTTGTTCGTGATGACGTCTCCCTCGACGCCGTCGCCGCGGGTGGCGCCGTACTCGAGTGCGCCGTCGCGGTACATGAGGGCCGCCGACACGCCGTCGATCTTCAGCTCGACGAGATAGGCCACGGGATCGCTCGTCCCCAGGAGCCGCCGCACGCGGTCGTCGAAGTCGCGCAGCTCATCGGGTGAGTAGGTGTTGCCGATCGACAGCATGGGCACGGCGTGGCGGACCGTCTCGAAGCCCTCGGCGGGGGCGCCGCCCACGCGGCGCGTCGGCGAGTCGGGCGCCGCGAGATTCGGATATTGCTTCTCGAGGTCTTCGAGCTCGTGGACCAGAAGATCGTACTCCCGGTCGGAGATCTCGGGTTTGGCCTCCTCGTAGTAGAGGCGATTGTGGCGCTCGATCTCGGCCGCGAGCTCGCGCATGCGGCGTTCGATCTGCGCCTTGTCATTGCCAAGAAGATCGGACTGTTTCGGCATCGCTGCTTCGACCTCCTGGGAGTCTCGCGAGACTCCCGCCATCCGCCGGGTCCGAGTCGGCGGTTTGATGGAACACGGATCGCACGGATGAGACGGATGGAGACGGGCGCTCCCGAGATCCGTGCGACGCGTCCCATCCGCGTTATCCGTGTTCCATTTCCTCCTTGCCTCGCCGTTCCATCCACAGGACGACAAGCGTGTAAACGCCCAAGAGCAGAGCAACGGCCGCCAGAACCAAGGGACGCCCTGTGCGCCCGGGTGTGACTCCGTACAGAACCGACGCGACCCCGGTCAGAAGATAGAAGGGAACGTGAAAAGCGAGCAACCGCGCGTGGGACCAGCCGGTGGCGATCAGGAGCCGTTGGTAGAGATGGGAGCGATGGGCCGCAAAGAGATTCTCGCGCCGGCGCACGCGGCGAATCAGCGTGTAGAGAACGTCATAGACGAACATGCTGAGAGGCAGACAGTAGGCGATGAACGCGTCCAGGCCCTTGGCGCCTCCCGCCACCGCCAGCGTCGCCAGCAGGGCGCCCAGCGGCAGGCTGCCCGAGTCGCCCATGAACGTGGCGGCCCGCGGGAAGTTCCATGGCAGGAAACCCGCCACCGCGCCCGCCAGCGCCAAATGGAGCGTCTGCATCCCTCTCGCGAACTCCTGGGATTGAGCGGGGTCGCGCCCACCGATCGCCGCGAGGACAACCCACCAGACCAGCGCATTCAGAGCGAACGCCCCGGATTGCCCATTGACCCCGTCCATGAAGTTGTAGGCATTGATGAAGAAAAGCGCCCACGCGAAGGCCAAGACCCCCCCGAGCCAGCGACCGAAAGACGCCCCCCCCGCGCCCGGCGCCGCGGCGACCGCCAGCGAAACGCCAAAGAGAAGAGGAACCGCCGCGAGGAGCGCCAACCCCGCCAGTTTCTTGAACGCCCCAAGATGGCGCACGTCATCGACCAGACCCAGAGCCATGCCCACGGCGACCATCAAGACCAGGGCCTCCCGGATGCTATGAAACGGGAGCGAGGCGCCCGACTCCGCGGGCGCCCCGTCCTGACCCACCGTCTCCGGGAAAAAGGCAAGCATCGCCAGGAATGCGAGACAGATCCCGACTCCCCCTACTTGGGGCGTCGGCACGGAATGGGAGCTTCGCTCGACGGGACGCGCGAGGAAACCGAAGCGGCGAGCCGCCCACACCGCCGCGCCCGTCAGGATTGCCGAGAGAAGGGCGGTCCCGAGGAAAACCAGGCAAGAGTCGGGGGAAGGAAGCATTGTCGTTTGGTCCGCCCGCCCAGAGCCATCCAGGACGTGTTGGCGCGCTCACATCGTACCCCGGGAGCGTCCGACGGGAAACAGAAAAGAGAATGTCGCGGGCTGTCGCTCCGGTTCGCCGTTGTCCCAAGGGTTGACAGAGGATTCCTCTTACGGGTACAATGCGCGCCGGTAGACGAACGCGAGCTGGGACAGCCCGGGAGAGGCCTTGTCCGCGTTCGCTTCGGGGCCCAAGCAGAGAGGGGGAGGCTGTCTGCTCGCGCCGCCCAGCGTCCCCTCGGGCGAGAGAAGAGGAGATCTCCATGTCCGAAATCGTTTTCATCGACGGCAGATTCTGCCCTCGGCAGCGGGCCAAGATCAGCGTCTTCGATCACGGGCTCCTTTATGGCGACGGCGTATTCGAGGGGATTCGGCTCTATGGCGGCTGTATCTTTCGGCTCGAGGCGCACCTGGAGCGCCTTTTTGCCTCCGCCAAGTACCTTGCCTTGAAGATGCCCCTCACCGTTGAGGAATTCCGATGGGTGACCGTCGAGACCTGCCGACGCAACGGCCTGAAGGACGGCTACATTCGGCTGGTAGTCACACGCGGAGAAGGCGACCTGGGGCTGGCGCCATGGATCTGCAAGAGGCCCTCGGTCATCTGCATCGCCGGCAAGATCGCCCTCTACCCGCCCGAAGCTTACACCCAAGGGCTGAAAATCGTGACCGTCCCGACTCGCCGCACCTCGGTCTCGACGCTGAACCCGCGCGTGAAGTCCTGCAACTACCTGAACAACATCCTGGCCAAGATCGAGGGACACAACGCGGGGACCGTCGAAGCCTTGATGCTCGACGACCGGGGATGCGTGATCGAGTGCACGGGCGACAACATCTTCATCGTCAAGGACGAAGTTCTCTACACCCCGCCCACGTACCGGGGGGCCCTCAAGGGGATTACGCGTGATTGCATCATTGAAATCGCCAAGGACCTGGGTTACACTGTGAAGGAAGAACCGTTCACGCGGTTCGAGATTTTCGACGCCGACGAGTGCTTCATGACCGGCACCGCAGCCGAGGTCGTGCCGGTCGTCAACCTCGACGCCCGCCCCATCGCCAGGGGGCGACCCGGGCCGATCACGAAGGCCCTGAACAGAGCATTCCGCGAGATGGTCTCGCACGACGGCGCCCGGCTCGATGAGCGCTTGCCCCGACCGAGGAGAATCAGCCGCATTTGGGCCGCGGGCAGGCGATAGCGCTCGGGAAGGTCGGAGAAGAAGGCAATCATGTCAGTCGAAATCCACAAATGCATGAACTGCGAGAGGCCCGCCACGACGAAAATCACGAAGATCGGCAAGGGAGGGAAAGTGTTTGACATCTACCTGTGCGACGAGCACGCACAGACCTTCTCCCCCTATCTGAAGAAAACGCAACCGGCCAACCTGGTCGAGCTTCTGCAGCATCTTCTCAAGCAGCAGGGGGCCATGGCCGAAGCGGCCGCCGCCGCGGCCGGCGCGGAAGAGGAACTCCCGGGGCGCACCTGCGCCAACTGCGGCCTGAACTACGGCGCGTACCGCAAGACCCTGCTTCTGGGCTGCAGTGACTGCTACGACTCCTTCGAGGACTTGCTCTCCCACGACTTGCGCAAGATGCACGGCGTCATCAGGCACGCCCCCGAAGAGGAGGGCGCGACGCTGGCCGAGACATCCGTTGCCGCCGACGCCGAGTCCGCGGCGAAAGTCCCCCTGGTTGAAACCATCAACAAGACCGAGACCGCCGCGCAAGTCAAGACGGATGCCGCCGTCAAGAGTCCCGACGGCGCTCTGTCGGTCGCCGACCTGAAGAGAAAACTACGGCAGGCAATCGACCGCGAGGACTTCGAGCAGGCCGCGCGGGTCCGCGATTCCATCCGCATGCTCGAGTCTCTGCAGCCCAAGGAAGAGGTTCGCTGCAAGGCGTGCAACGCTCCGATGGTTGTCAAACACGGCCCAGGCGGACTGTTCCTGGGGTGCTCCGAATATCCGAAGTGCAGAGAAACGCGTCCTCTCGAATGAGGGGGCGATCTGCCCGAACCCGAGCGGGAGGCGAACGACACCCAGCCCATGAGCGAGCAAAGCGATACGTCCTTTACGCAGTTCATCAGATGCAGCGACCGATGGCTCTGCAATGACGGTCCGCTGCACCATTCGGTCATCTCAAGCAGGGCTCGGATTGCCCGCAATCTCGGCCACATTCCCTTTGCGCCGCGGGCCCGCAGCGAGCAGCTGAGGGCCGTCCTCGAGCGGATTGACGAGGCCATCGGCCCGTCTCCTTTCTTCGCCGATTTCCAGCGCCTCAGCATCTCCGACATCAACAGCCTCCACCGGCTGTTTCTCAAGGAAAGCCATCTCCTTAGCGCCGAGTTCGAGCAGGGCGGCGAGTGCCGCGTCATCTATATCAGCCCCGATTATCGCGTCTCGATCATGATCAACGAGGAAGACCACTTGCGCATGCAGTGCCTCGACGCCGGCTTTCAGCTGCGCAAGGTCCTCGCCGTCATCAAAGAGGTCGAGGCGGAATTGGGTCGACGGATTGAGTTCGCCCGCCACCGGAAGTTCGGCTATGTGACGGCCTGCCCGACGAACGTCGGCACGGGGCTGCGTCTCTCGGTCATGATGCACCTGCCGGGCCTTGTTCTCGTCAACCGGATCGAGGAAATCCTGCAGGGCGTCGCTCAATACGGCCTCACGGTGCGGGGGATCTACGGCGAGCATTCCGAGCACTTGGGGGATTTCTTCCAGATCTCGAACGAAGTGACATTGGGGAAATCCGAGGAAGAGATCGTCGAAGTTCTGGAGAGCGTGGCGAAGCAGGTGGTGGATCACGAGATGAAGGCGCGCGACGCCCTTTTCGAGCAGCGGCCCGTCGTCGTCAAGGATCTCATCAGCCGGGCGCTGTCGGTCTTGCAGCACGCGTTCATCATGGATTCGGCTGAGGCCCTCTCCCACCTCAGCAAGATCCGGCTCGGGATCGACCGGGGCCATCTGCGCCCTCTGGGGCACGGTGAGTTGAGTCGCCTCATGGTCGAGGTCCAGCCCGCCCATTTGCAGTTCATGGCGGGAGGCCAGATTCCAGTCGGAACTCGCGACAACCGCCGGGCCGAAATGCTCCAACAGCGTTTGAGTCGCATCTCCTACAACTGAAAAGGGACCTTTCCAGCAACGCGGGACTTGAAGAGACCTCCCGAGGAAGCGCTGGACTCCCTTGTGGCGGCGGAACCTCCAGAACAGCGAGGAAAGAGACATGCGTGACAGAGCGATCCAGCTGGTTTCGCATGGACGGCGGATGCCCGTCCTTGCCATTCTCTGCGCGGCGACCGTCGCGCTTCTCCCCGCGACGGCGTCGGCGGACGTACTCGTCCTCAAAACGGGCGAGCGGCTGGAAGGCATCGTCCTCCCGGCGCCGGGCGACCCGGACGCGGTTCTCTTCCAAGACCGCCGGCCGCGCGTCAAAATTCCCCGGGCCAATATCCAGTCGTTGGAGGAGGAGCCGGACGCGGTCGATTGGCGGCGAATCGGCGATCAGAACTTCGCCGCCAAGCGCTACAGGGGCGCTTTGAGGGCGTATCGAAAGTCTCTGGAGTTCGAGCCGGGCAACGCCGAGGTGGAGGAGAAACAGCAGGCGGCCGAAGCGGCGATCACACGAGTCAGCGCCATGGAACGCGACAAGGATCTGGCCAAGGTCGACGAAATGCTGAGAAGAGCGGAGGAGAGAATCGGCGCCATGGAGTTTGCCGCGGCCGAGAGGATCCTCTTCGAGGAGGTCCCCGCGCGCGATTCCAGCGAGAAACAGGATCAGCAGGTCTTAGGACTGCGCAAGAAGCTGCTCAAAGCCTGGGGCATGGACCGCATCGACAAGCTCCTGCCCGAAGAGGGGGCGAAGCACTTGGAGAAGCTTCTGGACCTCGATCCGACCGACGAGGAAGCCTACGCGGCGCTCATCGAGATCTGGAGCAAGATGCCGGAGAAGAACGAACAGGTCATCAACGCACTCGCGATGAATCTGAAGCTGCATCCCGATGACCTGGTGACGCGCAAGAAGCTGGCGGACAAGTACTACGAGCAATCGAAGATTCTCGCGCTCAAGGAGCCGGAAAAAGCCCTCGAGTGCGAGGACGGCGCCCGGCGCGAGTACGAGACGCTTTACCAGAGCGGCGAGTTCAAGAACTCGGAGATCGAAGCGAACCTGATTGCGCTGACGAGCGGGCTCGTCCGGCGCGCGGAAGCCAGGCAGGACTACGATACGGCTATTGCCTACTATAGGCGGCTTCAGTCCTATTCCCCCGATTTCGGCGATGCGCGAATCCGCGAGATGGAGTTCTTCCGCGACCTCCTGGAAACGCCGCCCGACGACGTGGAAGCCCGGGCCCAACTGGTTCAAAGAGCCCGCGAGATCGGCCTGAAAGCGCGGGCGAAGCAGGAGCTGCAACGGCTGCAGACCCACTACCCGAAGAATGAGACCGTCGACAAAATCGCCCATTCCTTCGCTCAGGAGTACCTCACCGAGGCGCGAGCCGCGCTGGGCGCGCTACGCTACGAGGAAGCCCTCACCAAGGCCCTCTTCTGCATCAGAGAATACGGCCACATGGAAGACATAAAGGAAGGCGCCGAGCAGGTTCGGGGACTTGCCATGGTCGAGCTGGAAAGGGAGAAGGAGCAGATCCGTGAGACCGGACTGGATTGGAAGGACCTAGCCGACAAACATTTCGGCATGGGGCGCCAGAGTATGAACGCCATGCGCGACCGCACGCTGGACCGGGAGTCCTCTCGCATAGTCAACGACAAGCAGGACGCGATCCGGAACTTCGGACTGGCCATCCGGTACTATGTGAAGGCCCTCGAGAAGTTGGGATCGACCGAGCCGGTGGCGCGCGAAGAAATTCGCCAGTCCCTCAAGATGGCCAGGGGATTCCTGAG
>DATKZW010000503.1:0-8673 GCA_035527775.1 Sumerlaeia bacterium
CGCGGCGTGCGGGGCGCGTGCGGCATGACCCGCCGGGCCATCATCATCTCCATCGCGGTCGCAACGGTGGCGGCAAGCGCCCTGGCCTACGTCAAGCACGCGACTCGCGGGGGTCTCGACGTCGCGGACACGGTCCGTTGCCAAGTCGAGCGCGGCGACCTGGTGGTGAGCCTTTTGCAGGCGGGAGAATTGGCCGCCAAGCGCAGCGAGGTCATCTCCAACGACACCGGCAAGTCCGCCAAGATCATCAGCATCGTGGAGGACGGCAGCCAGGTGAAGAAGGGCGACCTGATCGTGGAGCTCGACTCCGAGGAGCTTCGCGACACCCTGATGAAGCAGAAAGCCGAGGTGGAAACCGCGAAGGCGGACCTCAAACAGGCCGAGAACGAAGCGGCGATCAGCGAATTGAAGTACAAGACGGATTTCGGTTCCTGCAAACTCGAAGTGGAACTCGCCGAACTCGAACTGAGGAAGTACCAGGAAGCGGAGTACGACCAGGAGAAGTTGTTGGCCGAGAATGAGATCAAGCAGGCGGAGGAGGACCTGAAGAAATCGGAGAAGGACCTGGAATGGACGCGCAAACTCGTTGCGAAAGGATACGAGAACCAGCAGCAGCTGGATGAGGACGAACTGAAAGCCAAGCGTCTGGCCACCACCGTGGAAATCAAGACGAAGGGGCTCAAGATTCTTGAGGATTACACGTCGCGAACGGAAGTGAGCAAGCGCGAGAACGATCTGAAGGAAGCCACAGGGGAACTGGAACGGCTCGAAAAGACCCACGATTCGGAACAGGAGCACGCGCGCGCCAACATCGAGTCGAAACGCGTGCGTCTCGGAATCGAGACCAGCGTGTTGGAGAACCTGGAAAAGCAGATTGCGACAAGCCGCATTTACTCAGCTTACGATGGTTTCGTCTTCTACCCGGAGGCCCACCGCGGCGTGCAGGAGATCGAGAAAGGCGCCTCGGTCTACCCCCGCCAGAAAATCCTGGAGATCCCCGACCTGTCGAACTGGGAGATCAAGTGCGGCGTCCCTGAGTCGATCATCGACAAAACCCGGCCGGGCCAGAGGGCGCTGGCCACGATCGACGCCGTGCCGGGCGAGATCCTCGAAGCGGTTGTGGAGAAGATCGGCTCGGTGCCTGACACCTCGCGCTGGTACGATCGGAGTTCGAAGATTTACACGGTGACGCTGAGCATCCCGACCACGCCGACGCTCGATCTCAAGCCCGGGATGTCGGTCATGACGGAGATTATCATCAACGATCTGAAAGACGTACTCTACGTTCCGATTCAGGCGGTGGCCGCTGAGGGCGACGCCCGTTTCGTTTACGCGCCCGCGGGCAGGACTTTCAAGAGAGTCCCCGTTGAAGTGGGAGCAAGCAATGAGAGTCGCATCCAGATTCTTGCGGGTCTCGACCAAGGCCAGGAGATCCTGCTGTACGCGCCCGTCGGCGCCGAGACGCGGGTGGGGCTCAAGGAGCGTCCTCTCGACAAGGTGAAGGCAAGAAACGGCGAGGAAGAACGTGAGCCGAGCGAAACGGCGGATCGTTCCGAGCCTTCTTCGACGAGCGAGGAGGGGGAGGCGGACAAGGTCCGTGAATTGGCGTCGCCCGAGGGGCAGGTGGAATCGCCCGGGCGCGAGGAAGGAGCGGGCGGGGTCCGTGAAGGCGAGTCCCGCCGCCGACCGGACCGGAGCTTCTTTCAGAACCTGGACACTTCCGACCCGGAAGTGAAAACCGCCTTGGAGACCGTGAACAAGTTGCGGGAGCAAATGGCGAGCGCAACGCCCGAGGAGCGAGAAGCGCTCCGGGCCAAGATGGGCGAGGCCATGGGCGTCCTGAGGAAGGCTGCCGAGAAGAAAACGAAGGAAGAATAGCGATCGCGGCGAGGGGCAGGGCCGCGCATTGCGATTGCTGAGAGAACGCATGACTGCGCCGATCGTTGAACTGCGGAACGTCTGGAAGGTCTACGCCACCGAGGGACTCGAAGTGACGGCGCTTCGCGACGTCAGTTTGGCCATCGGGGAGGGGGAGTACGCCGTAATTATGGGGGCTTCCGGATCGGGGAAGTCGACTCTGCTGAACGTTCTCGGCTGTCTGGACCGGTTGAGCCGGGGGCGCTATCTCTTGGGGGGCCAGGACGTGTCGGACCTGGATGACGACATGCTCTCGGCGTTGCGGTCGCGGAAGCTCGGTTTCATCTTTCAGTCCTACAACCTGATCCCCCAACTGAACGTGCTGGAGAACATCGAGGCGCCTTTGTACTACCAGGACGTGCCGGAACGGGACGCGCGTCGGCGGGCCGCCGACTTGGCCGAGCGGCTTGGGCTGGGGGACCGGATCTACCACAAACCGGCGCAGTTGTCGGGCGGCCAGCAGCAGCGAGTGGCCATCGCTCGGTCGCTGGCCAGTGCGCCTCTCTTGCTCCTGGCCGACGAGCCGACCGGCAATTTGGACTCGAAGACCGGCGAGGAGATTCTGCGCATCATCGACGAGTTGAACGCGGAGGGCCGAACGATCATCATGGTGACGCACGATGACGCGGTTGCCCATCGCGCCCATCGCGTCGTCCGCTTATTGGACGGCGGCATTCAATCGGACGAATACACGGGATCGCCGGGCAGTCTCGAGTTGGCGAGCGCGGCGAATGCACGCAAATGAAGATCGTTCGCATAGAACGCGTGGTTCGGATGGCGGTCAAGAACCTGGCGCAGTACAAGATGCGCGCCGGCCTGACGGTGCTCGGCATCATCTTCGGCGTCTGTTCCGTGGTGGCCATGCTGAGCGTGGGAGAAGGGGCGAGCCGCGAGATCCAGGAGCAGTTGCAGCAACAGGGAAGCCGCAACATCTGGCTCGCAAGCGAGAAGCTGCCCGAGGAGCAGCTTTCCGGCGGCCAAACCAACAGCAGCCGGATCGCCATCTACGGCCTGACCTATGACGACGCCAACCGATTCTCGCGCATCGTGCCGAATCTGGAGTCGCTCACCCCGTCGAAGAAGGTGCGCTTTGACGTTCGCTTCCAAGACCGATCGAAGGAGACCGAGATCGTCGCGACCACTCCCTGGTGCGCCGAGATCAAGAACCTGCGCGTTTTGGCGGGCCGCTTCATCTCGCCTCGCGACATGGAGGAAGGCGCGCCGGTCTGCGCCATCGGCGCGCGCCTGGCCCGCACGCTTTTCGCCGCCTACGATCCCATCGGCAAGAACATGAAGGTCGGAAACGACGTCTATCGCGTGGTGGGCGTGGTCGCCGATAAGTTCAGCACGCCGGAATTCGAGAATAAGCCGCCGTGGTTCGTCGGCGACGAGGAGCAAGTCTACATCCCCCTCAAGACTTACGTGCAGCGAAACGGGGACATGTTTGTTCGATTCGGGGGCGGAGCGTCCACGATGGAGAAAGTCGAGCTGCACGAGGTCATTCTGACTCTGCGCGAGCAGGACCACGTGATGCAGGCGGCGGAAGTGGTCCGCAACGTGCTCCGAGGCAACCACAGCCGCGAGGACTACCAGATCAAGGTCCCCCTCCAGCTGATCCGCCAGATGCAGGCGACCCGCAGGCTTTTCAACATCGTCCTCGGCTCCATCGCCGCGATCTCGCTCATCGTGGGCGGCATCGGGATCATGAACATCATGCTGGCGACGGTGAGCGAGCGCACGCGCGAGATCGGCATCCGCCGCGCTCTGGGGGCGCGGCGCAGAGACATCGTCGCTCAGTTCCTCGTCGAGACCCTCGTTCTGT
Organism: Sumerlaeia bacterium; assembly: GCA_035527775.1. Lineage (GTDB taxonomy): Bacteria > Sumerlaeota > Sumerlaeia > UBA8349 > UBA8349 > DATKZW01. The sequence goes on from DATKZW010000503.1 coordinate 3,740, forward strand.
CGATTTCGGGCGGGCTGATCGGCCTTCTCGGCGGCGTCATCATTCCCAAGACGATCACCTTTCTGACCGACGTGCGGACGGTCCTCACCCCTCTTTCTTTCATTATCGCCTTTGGCGTGTCAGTGGCCGTGGGGATCGTGTTCGGACTCTACCCCGCCCGGCGGGCCGCGTTGATGGATCCGATCGAGGCCCTGCGCCACGAGTGAGAGGTCGTGTGAAGGGTGGGGGAATAAAACAAGGGATATGTTCCATGCGGAACATACCCCTTGGCTCACGGAGGAGTCTCCAAAGGATTGCGCGGCGCAAAGGACCTCGTTACTTCTTCGCGGGAACGACGGCGTCTTTGCACGCCTTGGCGATGCGGAACTTCAGGACGGTCTTGGCCGGGATCTTGATCGCCTCGCCCGTCATCGGGTTCCTGCCCATGCGGGCCTTCCGCTTGACAACGACCAGCTTGCCGATCCCCGGGATCGTAAAGCCCTTCTTCGCCTCCCTGTAAGCCGTCGCCGCCAGCTCCGCAAGGACTTCCGCCGCCTGCTTCTTGGCCAAGCCGGTTCCCTCCGCCAGACTCGACACCAGCTGAGACTTCGTCATTGGTTTAACGGTTGCCTTCGCCATAAACGTAGTTCCTTTCTGTGGGATGAAAGAATCGCAACACTCTCGGGGAGCTCTGAGCCCGATTCGATAAAGGTCCAAAGCAGAGGGATTTTCAAGGAAAAAAGTGCGGTATCCCCCAACTTTTTTGACCGTTGCGGTCGAGATCCTCATTTCCCAGGACCATTCGTGTTCTCTCTCGCGACTCTTCGGTTCACCAAGGGGCTTTTCACCGCGGGGCGGGCGCTCAAGGGATGAGGTCGTCCACCACAACGAGGGCTTTGTCGAGCGCCTCGAGGCCCCAGTCCAGCTCGTCGCGCGTAATGGACAGCGGCGGGCTAATCATCACGACACTCCACCGGGCCGTCGTGAAGAGGCCCTCCTCAAGCAATCGCCTCATCAGCTTCCGCATGGCGGCGTGGGGTCTTTCGAAGCTCTCCATTGTCCATGGAACAAGGGGCCGGCGAGTCTCGGGATCCCCGACCAGATCCAGCCCCCAAAACAGGCCCTTCCCCCGCGCCTCTCCCACGCTGGGATGCCTGGACTTGAGGTCGGCGAGCCGCTCCCCAAGATAGGAGCCGAGCTCTCGAGCGTTCTCGATGAGATTCTCCTCCCGAAGAACCTCGATCGCGGCGATCGCCGACGCGCAGGCGACGGGATTGCCGTTCTGCGTCTCCCCAACGTAGAGAAGATGGTCGTCGAAATGCGCGGCGATCCGGTCGTGGATCATGACGACGCCGATCGGCAAGGCGCCGGAGTTGATCCCCTTGGACAGAGTCATGACGTCGGGCGCGACCCCGAAAAGGTCCGCCGCGAACCACTCGCCCGTACGTCCGAACCCGGTCATGACCTCGTCGAAAACGAGGAGAACTCCGCAGTCGTCGCAGACGGCCCGCAGTTCCTGCATGTACCCGGCGGGTGGGACGATCAGGCCGTTGGTCCCGACGATGGGCTCGACAAGGACGGCGGCCACGGTCTCCGGGCCCTCCGCTTCAATCACGTCACGGACGGCTGCGGCGCAACGCAAACCGCACTCCGGGTAGCGCATCTTGAAAAAGCAACGGTAGCACAGAGGGTCCCAGACGCGGATCGAGCCGGGGACGGCCGGCTCGACGGCCACGCGGCGCGGGTCTCCCCCGATGGCGCCCGCCCCGTAGGAGCCGCCATGGTAGGAGCGGTAGCGGCTAATGATCTTCTGCCTGCCCGTCCAGGACCGGACGATCTTGAGAGCGGCGTCGTTGGCCGCGGCGCCGCTTGTCACGACCATCGACTTGTTGAGACCGGCCGGGGCAATCCCGGCAAGCATTCTACCCAGCGTTCCCCGGGGCGCCGTGACGCATGAGGGAGAGGCGTAGCAGAGGGTCCGAGCCTGTTTCTCGATGGCGGCCACGATCCTCGGATGCTGGTGCGCGACATTCACGTTGGTCAGTTGGGAAGAGAAATCGAGGAAGCGCTTGCCCCCGGCGTCCCAGAAGTGCCGCCCCTGGGCGCGCGTCACAACAAGGGGGTTCTCGGCGAGTCGCTGAACGGCCCATGGCCGGAGAACGAAATTCCGCTCGTTCTCGAGAATGGCTTGCGCGTCGCGCTCCGCTGTCTGTTCCCCGCCCATGCCGCCATTCCTCCGCACCCGTGGATGTGACACGCCTTGCAGCCGGCGTGAACTGGAAGACCAAGCGCACAGAGGCGCGGGATCTCCGAGACTTCTACTCCAGACCGTTCAGACCCGCCGAGCGAATCCGCTTAAGGCGGTAGGCGCGGTAAGACTCACGCTGCTCGCAGAAAGCAAAAAGCTTGTCCCCATTGAGGGATTCGGGCTTAACGGTCTCGACGATTTCCTCGTTCGTGGCGCGAAGGTACTGCAAGGCGACGGCCGACTCGTTGTCGATCGCGAACTCGAGAAGTTCGCGGATGTCCTTGGTGTTGGTTGCCGGATCGGGCCCCGTGTAAACGGGGCGACTCGCGGCGGGTTCCTGCTGCGCCAGAAACTCCTTGATCTGTCGCCGGTACTTGCCTGCCACGGACTGGATCTTTCGCTTCAAGGCCGCCTCAAATCTCTTCTCGAACCGCTTGCTCATGGCCTCGGAAAGGCGGTTCAGGTTGAACTGAGCGTGGTTCGTCGGCAGCAGGCCGTGAAGCAGGGAGCGGGCCTTCTCTTCCGTCAGATTGGCGCTCAGTTCCCGCTCGACCTGGAGCGTGAAGCGAAGGACGCCCATCAGCGCGCTCAGGTCCTCGGCGGAGAGGGAGAAACCGATGCGGCCGTCGGAGGACGCGTAGACGTTTTCGTTGTCAATGGACGGCATGAAGCCGAGACGCTGCAGCTCGCGCGCCACGCCTTGGACGTTTGCGCTGCGGTCGAGAAGGATGATGCGCTCGCCCAAAACGTCCCTGACGTGGGGGGCCAGGACCTTGTTGTTCCTCAGGTCTTCCAGCAAGAGCGGATCGTCGACGAGAACGTACCCTCCGGCGTAGCCGATGGAGATCTCCCCGTACCGGTTGCGGCACTCGCTGACGAGGTGCCGAACCGTCTCGGGCAGTCCGCTCGGGCATCCTCCTTGAAGGAACGCCAGGATTTCGTCCCCCTTCAAACCGCGATCCATCCCCGTGCGCAACGACTCGCGAGTGATGGTCAGGATGCTCATAATGTCGATGTGGCGGATCTCGGCGAACTGGAGCATGCGATGGAAACGGGCGAGGTTCAGGTCCGGCGGGGCCACGACATCGAGGTTGGGCAAAACCGTGAACTGCACCATGTCGTCTCGGAAGGGAAGAGCAACGGACGATCTCGGGTCCGGCGGCTTGATCGTCGAACCCGACCCCGCCGCGAGGAGGGAGCGGCCAAGACCGTTGATCTGGAAGTGGAAGTGATAGGCTTCGGGGAGCAAAGGACGGGGGTTGAAGTTGAAGTGACGGTCCAGCCGCGTGTCGTGGTCGCTGCGCGGGGCGCCGTTTCCGCTCTCTCCGGCCCCAACTGGGCAGCGCCCGGCGTCGACCTGACGTCGGTTTCCCAGTTCGTTCAGACTCGACTGATCGTGGAGCCCGAGCGCAATCAGGCCGAGCCAGTAGAGGCTTTCGCAGAGGATCGACTCGATGACGAGGTAGTTGATGCGGTTGTGCTTCTCGATGCGTCCCTTACTCCCGCGGCTGGGAAGTCGAACCTCGATCTGCGCCAAGAGGCTTTCAATGAACCTGGGGCCGTCGATCCAAGTCTCAAAAGGAATCCGGGCCAGATTTGCCAGAACCAGGGCGCGCATCTCCGCAATGTGGACCAGACCCGTCGGATAGCTGTCGGTGTGGACACAGTCTCCATGCATGTACTCTTCGTTCCATTCGTTGGTCTCCAGCCAGTTCGAGTACAGGTCGAGATAGAAGGACCGCGAGTCGCTCAGGATTTCCTCGAAAGTGGGGCACACGGTCCAGCGATCCTCCGTGGGCGCGAGGATCTGCTTGCGGATGCAATAGCTCGCCAGGAAGAGAGCGTACTTGGGAGTTTTGTGAGCGCTGAGACGCGGCAGGACTCTCCTCAAGTCGTTCCTGCCGACGCCCCCGTTGCCGAGACGTCGCACGGCGTGCCGTTCGATGTAGCTTGTCAGAATCACGACGTCGCGCAGGATCGAGATGCCGCTGTCCAGGATGACGCGGGGCTGTTGCTCGGGAGCGACCCGATTGATCGAATCGAGCTCCTGAAGGCCGCGGTTGTCGCGGACAAAGTGATTGGCGATGATGTAATGGACGTCGCGCGGCACGCGAAGCAGATTCTGGTACTTGGGGCTGTTGTTCGTCATCTGGAAGAGGAGACCGGAGGAGAGAAGACGGGCCACGGCGTCGCCCTTGGCCAAGTCCGGCCTGCGTCCCTGAATCATCTCGATCAGGTCCCGATGGAGGCAAACGCCGCGCCGCTGCAGAATAAGGAAGAACACCTCGCGTTGGTCTTCAGGAAGGGCGTCGACGTAGGCCCGCAAGGTCGCCGGATCGGTCAATGCGCGGCGGATGGCGTAGATCAGGCGATCTCGCTTGTGGGAGGCGATTCTCAGGCCAAGATTCCTGGCGGCGATCTGGAGCAGAATCTCGACCGGCAGGCCGCGCAAGAGGGCGCCCAGATGGCCTTGCCAGAAATGAGGCAGCTCGATGAAACGCAAGAAGGGCTCGGGCAGGCCATAGATGCGCGGCTTGCCGTCAAGATCGGCCCAGCGCTCCGTGAAGAGGAAGCCGCAGCGCCCAAGCGCGCCGACCGTTTCCTTCATCTTGAGCCGCTTGCGGGGAAAACAGCGCCTGTGCAGTTCCTTCTCCGCCATGTTCCCGCCGTGAACGGCGAGAAAGTCCACCATGTTGCGCTGGAAGTC
>DATKZW010000504.1:0-6983 GCA_035527775.1 Sumerlaeia bacterium
GTCTTGATGTAGAAATCGGCGGCGATCTTGTTGTCCTCGCACGCCTGGATCACTCTCAGATCGTGAGCGCCCACGCCGGAGGGAATTCCGTACTCCTTCGCGATCTCGACCGCCTTCGCGATCAGGTCGACGCGACGGAGCGCGAGCAGTTGGTCCGCGTGGACGCCCCACAGATAGATCGCCTCCACACCGTCGTTCACCAGCTCGTCGACCTGCCGGGAATAGTCCTTCATCCCGTCATTCACTGGGGCCGTAGGGCAGATGATCCGCTGGATCTTCCCGCCATGTTGCGAGCGGTATTTCCTCAGGATATCCAACACGCGCGGAACCGTGTGTACGCTGACCGTGTTGACGCCGTGCCGTTCCGCGAGCGCCAGCGTCTCGAGGATCTTCTCGTCCGTGTTGTAGTGCGCGGCGAGATTATAGACGTATTGCAGATCGCGGCTGTGCGTATAGTGCGTTAGCAGATTGCCTCCCAGCAGCAGTCGGCTTACTTTGAGCCGGCCGATTTGCCCGCAAGGCAAGGCGTCCGCCGCGCCGGCGGAGTCTTTCGCGGCAGCCGACGGCGCTTGCGCATCCCCGGCGTCGCCCTCCGCCCCGATCGCGCCTAGCGACAACGCCAAGGCGGCGGGCGTCAGCAAGGATCCCTTGATGAACGTTCGACGATCCGTCTCTTGCGGCATCAGCCAATCCCTTTCCTTAGTCCAGTCTCCCCGTCCGGCGCCGCGCCTCACAGCTTGGCGCTTCTCGCGTCGATGGCATCGAACAGCCACGTCGAGAGGTAACGTTCCGAGCACGAGGGGGCGATGGCGACGATCATCTTTCCACGGTTCTCCTCACGCGCCGCCGCCTGGAGAGCGGCCCAGGCCGCCGCCCCACTGCTGATCCCGACGGGGATCCCCTCTCGCTTGTTGATTTCGAGCGCCGTGTCGCCCGCATGGGACTCATCGACGGTGATGACCTCGTCGAGGAGGGAGGTGTCAAGCACGGCCGGCACGAAGCCGGCGCCGATGCCTTGGATCCTGTGTGGTCCCGGTTCGCCACCCGACAGAACGGGGGAAGCGGCGGGTTCGACGGCGATGACCCGAACCGAAGGCTTGCGCGGCTTGATGCCTTGAGCGACTCCCGTGATCGTGCCCCCCGTGCCGACTCCAGCGACGAAGACATCGATCTGGCCATCCGTGTCGTTCCAGATCTCCTCAGCCGTGGTCTTGCGGTGAATCTCGGGGTTGGCGGGGTTTTCGAACTGCTGCGGGACAAAACTGTCCGCCGTTCGCAGGGCGAGTTCCTCCGCCTTGGCGATGGCGCCCTTCATGCCCAGAGCCCCTTCCGTCAGGACGAGTTCAGCCCCGAGGACCTTGAGGATTTTGCGCCGCTCGATGCTCATCGTGTCGGGCATGGTGAGAATGAGGCGATAGCCCTTGGCCGCCGCGACGAAGGCGAGGGCGATGCCGGTGTTGCCGCTCGTGGGCTCGATCAGGGTCGTCTCGCCGGGAGTGATTCGCCCCTGGCGTTCGGCGGCTTCAACCATGGCGAGCCCGATGCGGTCTTTGACCGAGCCGAGGGGATTCATGAATTCGAGTTTGAGATAGAGGTGCGCGACGGCGTCATGCGCCCGCGCCACGCGGTTGAGTCTGACGAGGGGCGTATTGCCGATGGTTTCCGTTATGCTGCCAAAAAGCCTGGACATGGTCGCCTCCTGTTTCCGGTCGAGAGATTCTTCATTTGAATCCTGTCTCTCCTCTTCTCACCGGAGATCCATCAGGTACATGGCCACCTCCGCCCGCAAGTTCGGCAGGACCGTGATCTTGCGCCCGTTGGCGAGAAAGGCGCGACCCAGGCAATGCCATTTTTCCTGCGCGCACAGGCCTTCCCAGTCCGCGATGGTGAAGAAGCGGCGGTTCGGAGATCCGTACCACGTGTGCGGGAAACTGCGGGTGCGGGGCGCCCGGCCTTCCAGAGCGAGCCGTTTGCGTATCCGCCAGTGGCCGAAATTGGGGAAGACAATGGCGACTCGCTTTCCAATGCGGAACGCTTCCCGCGCCATTCTCAGGGGGGCTTCCAGCTCCTGAATCGTGCGGCTCATGACCACCAGATCGAAGGTCCCGTCGGCGTAATGGTCCATCCCCTCTTCGGCGTTGCCGTGATGAACCGAAAGGCCCTTCTCGACTGCTTTGACGACGCACTCCTCCGAGAGCTCGATTCCGGCCCCGTGGACATGGCGTTCGCTCACGAGCCGCGCCAGCAGATCCCCCTCGCCGCACCCAATGTCCAGGACTCGTCCCCCTTCGGGCGTGTGCTCGACGATCCACCGGTCGATCTCCGGTTTATTGTGCGTTTGCTGCGGCATGCTTTCCCTCATCTGCTTCATACACTCGAGCCAGGAGAGAACGAATCAGGGGCGCCTGACGGTCGTAATCGAGCAGGAAGGCGTCATGGCCGTAATCGCTGCTGATTTCGTAGTAGGTGGCGTCGCCGCCGGCTCGGCGAATCGCCTTGGCGATGGTCTTGACCTGCTCCGGCGCGTAAAGCCAGTCCGAGGAGAAGGCGATCAGCAGGTAGGGGCCGCGCGCCCGCTCGAAGGCCTCGGTCAGGGATTCAAAGCCTTGGGCCAAGTCGAAATAGTCCAGCGCCTTGCTCAGATACAGAAGCGAATTCGCGTCAAAACGCTCGACGAAGCTCTGGCCCTGATGGCGCAAGTAGCTCTCGACCTCGAAATCCTGCGAGAAATCATAGCCATAACGCTCTCTGTCTTGAAGTCGCCGTCCGAACTTGCGCTGCATGCCGCTGTCGGACAAGTAGGTGATATGACCCACCATGCGCGCCACCGCCAGACCCAGACGCGGCCCCTCCGTCCCGTAGTAGTCGCCGTGGTTCCACGTCGGATCGGCCATGATCGCTCGGCGAGCCACCTCGTTGAAGGCAATCTGCTGGGGCGAGTGCTCGTGGCTCGCGGCGATCACGATCGTCGAACGCACCCGCTCGGGGTAAGCCACGCCCCACTGGAGGGCCATCATGCCCCCCATCGACCCTCCCGTGACGGTCAGAACGGACGGGATCTCCAGGCAGTCCAGCAGGCGCGCCTGGAGGTTGACCATGTCGGGGATCGTGACGACCGGGAAGCTCAGGCCGTACGGTTTCCCCGTGGCGGGATTGATCGACGACGGGCCCGTCGTGCCGTAGCATCCTCCCAGGTTGTTGGAGCACAGGACGAAGTACTTGTTGGTGTCGAAGCCTTTCCCCGGCCCGATCATGCAGTCCCACCATCCCGGCTTGCGAGCGCCCTCGTGCCAGCCGGCGGCGTGGGCCCCTCCCGAAAGGGCATGGCACACCAGGATGACGTTGTCGCGTTTCTCGCTGAGCGTCCCGTACGTCTCGTAAGCGACCGTGATCGGACCCAGCGTCTCCCCGCTGTCGAGGGGAAGCCCCTCGTGGCACAGCGCCACGCTCCGCGTCTCAACCAACCCTAGCCCGTCGGTGTTTTTCTGGCTCATAGAGCGCCCCATCCTCACAGGTCCTTGCCAGGAAGCCAGACCCCGCGATCCGCAATCCCCACTCCCCTCTCACGGACCCCGTCCGCCCCCGCCTGCGTCGCGTTCCGCACTCCGCATTCCGCATTCCTATCGGCCGTCGCCCCGGGCGGCCTTCGCTCCGGGGAACGGCCTCCTCTACCCCTGCGAGGCCCGGATCGCCTGATCCAGATCGGCGATGATGTCGTCGATATCCTCGATGCCGATTGAAAGGCGGATGAAATCCTCCGTTACGCCGGTCTTGATCTGTTCCTCGGGCGACAATTGCTGATGAGTGGTTGACGCGGGGTGGATGATCAGGCTCTTGGCGTCGCCGATGTTGGCCAGGTGGCTGAAGAGCTTGACCGACTCGATCACCTTCTTGCCCGCTTCGAGGCCGCCTTTGATTCCGAACCCCAAGATGGCGCCGGCGCCCTTCGGCATGTACTTCCGGGCGTTCTTGTAGTTCGGATGGCTTGGCAGGCCCGGATAGTTGACCCATGCGACGCGTGGGTTCTTCTCGAGCCACTGGGCCACGGCCAAGGCGTTCTGGCAGTGGCGCTCCATGCGCAGATGCAAGGTCTCGATTCCCTGAAGGACAAGGAAGGAGTTGAAGGGCGAGATGCACGGTCCCGTATCGCGCAGGAGCTGCAACCGGGCCTTGAAAACGTAAGCCGCTCCGGGCGCCAGGGCTTTGTCGTGCAACCCGAAAGCGTCCCACAGGACCAAGCCGTGGTACGAGGGATCGGGCTCGGTGATCTCGGGGAACTTGCCGCCGGCCGACCAGTCGAACTTGCCCGAGTCCACGATGGCCCCGGCGATGCTGGTTCCGTGTCCGCCGGCGAATTTGGTCAGAGAATAGACCCCGATGTCCACGCCGTGGGCGAAGGGGTCGAAGATCATGGGCGTGGTCGTGACATCCACTACAAAGGGGATGCCGTGACGGTGGGCGACCTCGGCGATTCCTTCGAAATCGTCGACGTTGTTCTTCGGGTTGCCGATCGATTCGGTGAAGACCAGGCGCGTCTTGTCGTCGATGGCTTCGTCGATTGCGTTTAGGTCTGACGAGTCCACGAACTTCACCTCGATCCCCCACTTCGGCAGGGTATAGTGGAAAAGGTTGTACGTGCCGCCATAGAGGTAGCTGGTCGAGACGATGTTCTGGCCTGCTTGGGTGATATTGAGCACCGACATCGTCACGGCCGCCGACCCCGAGCTCAGCGCCAAGGCCCCCACGCCGCCGTGCAGGGCGGCCAGCCGTCTCTCCAGGACGTCGGTCGTGGGGTTCATGATGCGCGTATAGATGTTGCCGAACTCCTTGAGGCTGAAGAGATTGGCCGCATGCTCGGCGGAGTTGAAGACGTAGGAAGTCGTCTGGTAAATCGGCACGGCGCGAGCGTTCGTAGATGAGTCCGGCTCGTGACCCGCATGGAGCGCCTTGGTGCCGAATCCGCAATCGGTTTTGCTGGGCATTTTGCCTATTCCTTTCCGGCGGGAATCCGCCTGTTCCCTTGGGGATCTATTAACAGCCGAGGGCGGCTGTTCCGCACTCTGGCGCCGGGAACCTTGGCGAGCCCCCTTGGCCCCCGACGGCTCCCCGTTCGGTTGGGTCATCCAGTTCCGCCGATCCTGGCGGAACGACACAGGGCCAGTCCCGCCCCCTTCCGCGACCCGGGATGCGGCGCATGGTAGCAGTTGAGACGAGAGGCGTCAAGGGGAATTATTCCCACAAAACACATAGGCTTTCTTCTTTCAGGGCGCCAGGAACCGCGCCAAGGCGTCTATGAAGGGCTGCGTCGTGACGGACCAATCGTAGACTTCCCGAGCGAGACGCCGCCCGTGCTCGCCCATCTGGTGGCAGACCTCCGGATTCCCGGCAAGGCGGGCGATCTCCCGGCTGAACTCCTCAAGGGGGCAGATCACAGCGTGCACGCCATTCTCGGCTTTCACCCCGCGCATGCCGATCTCGGTCGTCACCACTGCCGTTCCCGCGGCGAGGTAGTCCAGAGCCTTGAGGCTGACGCCCGAGCCTTTTGTCAGCGGGTTCAAGGCGATGTCGGCCATGTCGAGCAGGCGGTTCTTGGTTGTTTCGCCCTGCTCGAAGAAGAAGAGGACGTTGCTCGGGCGCGGGCGCGCGAGGCGCGCGAGCAGAGACTTCAAAGGCCAGCAGGCGCCTCCCAGGATCATGAAAAGAACGTCGGGGTGTTCCGGCGCCAGCTTCTCGACGATGTGTCGCGCCGCTTCCACGTTGGGAGGATGACCGCTGCCCACGAAGATGGCGATCGGATCGTCCGACAGTCCCGCCCGCCGTTTCAGATCTCTCCGCTCCTGGGCGGAGAGGTCCCCGTGGGCCGCGCAGTTTACGCCGTTCGGCACAACCAGGACATTCTCCAGGCGCCGGGTCTCTTCGGGGTACAGACGGCGGAAGCGCTCATTGTTCTCCTCCGAGCAGGAGGCGAGCGCCCTCGCCCGTCCCACGGCTTCCCGCTCGCAGGCGCGCGCGCGAGCCGCCCCCCACCGACCCCAGAATCCGTCCCCGTAAAGCTGCTCCTTCAAGTGCGCCTCGACGTTGTGGCTTTCGTAGATCACGGCGGCACGGACCGGGTCCGCGCCCTCGCACTTCCGGCGGAGAAGAGGAACCATGAAGGGGTGACTCAGGACGACGGCGCGAGCGAAACGGCTCTCTCGCTCGAAAGCGCGCCGCATGGCGCGGTTCCAGCCGACGGTGAGGTAGGCAACCACGTCATCGGTCGCCACGCCCACCAAGGCGGAGAGCGCTTTGCGGCCCAGACGGTTCAGGCGGGTTTCCGGAATGTTGATCTCTTCGAGTCCGGGAGCGGGCGCTTGGCGGCGGCAGGCGGCGTCCTGCGTCTGGGTCAGGACGGTCACGTTGGCCTCGCGGGCCACTTCGCGGTAATGATTGAAGAGGCGCACCGTCCCGCCGGTCGAGACGGGCGTCATCGGATAGTCGTTGAGGACGAGGACGCGCCGGTGCGTCTTGTGATGGAGGATCTCGGCTTCCGCTTCGGCGATGCGGTCCCAATCGTAGCGCTCGCCGGCCAGCCGCCGCGCGGCTCGCCCGACGGTCATGCGTTTTTCCCGATCCGCAAGCAGGTCCTCCAGGGTTTCGGCGAAGTTCTCGGCGGAGGCCAGGACCAGATGTTGGCCGTCGCGCGCGGCAAGACCCCGCGCGCCTCTTTGCGTGGAGACGACCGGCAGCCCGGCGGCGAAGAACTCCAGCATCTTGAGATTCGTGCCCGAGCCGGAGAAAACCGGGTTCACGGCCACCGTCGCCGCCCGCATCAGAACGCGTTTCTCTTCTTCCTCAAACTTGCCGTGCAGACGGACGTTGCGGACGGGGTCCGCGCCTTGCGGCGGCAATCCCTCGCAGACGGATCCTGCGACCAGGAACGCAGTCTCCGGGAGACGCGTGGCAACTCTCTCGATCAGGAACCGGGCCGCCTCGATGTTGGG
>DATKZW010000505.1:0-16313 GCA_035527775.1 Sumerlaeia bacterium
GGTGGAACTTCGTGAGACCCAACTACTCCAAGGGCAAGAAAACCCCGGCTCAGATTCTCCAAGAGGAGGGCCTCGACCCGATCATCCTCCTGGCGCCCCCCACCGACCTCGACGCCATGCTCAGACGCCAACCCGACACCCAACAGGTGGGTCAACATCTACCTGTTCACCCCGCATCACGGCGGCCCGTCGCCCCGGCGCCCCGGCGATTGGCGAGTAGATCCTGCGGTTCGCGTTTCCGTGATGAACTCCCTATTCGCGCGGTTTGGCCCGGCTCGGGCGTGGATGTTGGTGTCACCGTGCGCGCGGGGCGCCGCCGTTCAACGGTAGAAACGCCACCGGGCAGCGGAAGCCTTGCGGTGCTCGCTGTCCCAAAGAAGCGTCAATCCGTCCCCTCCTCCTGTCAGGACCTTCCTTCCGTCGGGCGAGAAGGCGACGGACTCGACCCATTTCGTATGGCCGCCGAAGGTTTGGATAGCCGCCCCCGTCTCGGCGTCCCAGAGCTTGGCGGTGCAATCGGGATACCAGCTCCCCGTCAGGATCTTCGTCCCGTCGGGCGAGAAGGCGACTGACAACACATAGTGCCCCGGCGCGCTGAGGATGCGAACCTGATCGCCGGTGTTCGCGTCCCAGAGGACGACGCCGATCCCGCCGCCCGTGGCGACGTGTTTGCCGTCGGGGGAATAGGCCGCACACTCGAGCGATCCAAGCCCATACCGCTGCAGAGGCAGAGTAGCGACGGTTCCCTGGGCGCGGGCTGTCTGCGCGGGAGTGAGGCCGAAGGCGGTCAGGCATGCAGCCGCGATCAGGATGGATAGAGTCGTTCTCTGGGTTAGGGGTCGGTTCGTTTTGATTCTCCTCGGGGGATCAACTATCCTTGCCAAATTAGGCCTGATTTTGTCCTTTGTCCAGTACAAGATGGGTGTTGTGCAGTAGCCCGACCGTGAGGGAGGGCCTGTGACGCAGGGTGGCTGTTGGCCCGCGCTCACGCTTGGGCTACTCCACATTTTACCCTTCTTCTAGCCCTCCCTCCCGGTCGGGCTACTGCATCGGGTTGCTCTTCGAGTCCTCTTCTTCGCGATATTCGGCGGGGTGTTGACCCTGGCCGTGGAGGGTGTAGACGATGGCGTTGGCGAGTTGCTTGTCGGTCTAGAGCCAGATGGCGCTGCCATGGCGAGACCAGAGCGTTATCCCGGGAGCAATGAGGCCCGCTTCCCGCAGGTGGCGCGTAGCCCAGGACTTGAACGCGCCCATGACCGGTTCGGGCTTGATGCTCGGAGCGCGGACGACCGCGTGGACGTGGTTGGTGCGCACGTTGAGCGCCTCCAGCGCCCATCCGCGATGCCGGCAGACCGCCAGAATGACGCTCTCGGTCAGGCGGCGCATCTCCGGCGTCAGCAATACGGGGGGATGCCTGAGCAGAGAGCGGTCCCGCGCCTCGCGCCGGACGTCCGCCATGATTGGCGGGAGCCCATAACCATGATGATCGGCGCGGTCCATGGATCCGCGCGGATCACCGTGCAACCATGTGCCGTAACAGCGAAACGAGATGAAGTAAGCCATGACGCCGTCGGGGTTGTAGCCGTGGGTGTGGCGTGTCATTGCACTGCTTCTGGCCCTCCCTGACGGTCGGGCTACTGCATAGCGAACGGTCGGGCTACTGCATAGCGAAGCCGCGGCGCTCCAAGAGCCCGACAGACATTTTCATCTGTTTGGGCATTGCGCGTCGGCAAGCGACGCACAATGCCCTGTCTATTTCCGGGCGCCGCAAAAGCGCGCAAGGCGCTTCAGTATTTCCTAAGCAAGCCGATGACGACGCCCTGGACGACGCACGCCTCGGCGGGAAGCACAAGGGGTTTCATCCTCTCGTTGGCCGGCTGGAGGCGAACCTTGTTGGGCCCCTCTCGGTAGAACTTCTTGACGGTTGTTTCCGAGCCGTTGATGAGGACCACGACCGTCTCGCCGTTCTTGGCCGTCTCGCGTCGCTCCACGATGATCGTATCGCCGTCGCGGATCTGTTCGCCGATCATCGAGTTGCCCTGAACCCTGAGCGCGTAGGTCCCGCGGCCCCGCACGAACTCGGCCGGCGCCTCGACCGTCTCGGGCGACGTAATCGCCTCGATGGGCGAGCCGGCGGCCACGCGACCGAGAAGGGGGATCTCGACGAGGCCGTCCTTGGCCTTTCTGCGCCGGACGACCTCGATCGAGCGGCTGCGATTCCACGCCCGGCGGATGCGCTTCTTCTTCTCCAGGTTGTTGAGATGGACGTGCACCGTGGCCAGGGAAGAGAGCCCCAGCCCCTGGCCGATCTCTTCGAGCGAGGGCGAATACCCCCGCTCCTCGATGAAGTTCTCGATGAAGGCGAGCATCTCGTGCTGGCGTTTCGTCAGCGGTCCGTTCATGTTTCCGGTTTCCCTTCTCTTGCCGTCGTCGGGAGCGCGATCGTCTTCCGCACGGCGCGATGGGCGCATCTTGCCTCCGCTACGGCGAGGACGCCCCAGCCCAATCTCGCTTGGAATCTACGCGAAGAATACACAAAGGTCAAGCGAAAAGAGCGCGAAACTCGCGAACGCGGACCGCAGGGAAAGAAGCCATCGAGTTGACCGGCAAGCCGGAAGAAAGGGTTGACTGGAGCGGATGACGGGGTAGAATCAGGCTGGGCGTGATTGGTTCTTGGTTTCTTGGAGTTCTCCCACAGGAATGATCCAGGGCGCCCCTTCGCAAACCGACTCCCTCCCGCATCCGGACACGGCGCGGCAATGGCAGATGACCGGAAAGCCCTGGCGGAAACGCCCTCGCCCGCCCGCCCCTCTCGGGTCCTGGCCATCATCGTCAACTGGAACAAGAAGGACTTCGTCGAGCGGCTGGTCCCAGATATCCGGGCCCTCCGGAGACCCCCCGACGAGATCCTCGTGGTAGACAACGCTTCGACCGACGGTTCGGCCGAGATGATCCGCCGGCGGTTTCCTGAGGTCCGCCTCGTTTGCAACGAGCGGAACGTGGGCGGGAGCGGCGGATTCAACGCGGGAATGCGGTGGGGGCTGGAGCGCGGCGGGTTCGATTACTTCTGGCTCCTGGATAACGACGTCGCGGTCCACGAAGGCGCGCTTTCGGCCCTCCTGGAGGTGGCTGAATCGGACCCCAAAGTGGGCATGGTCGGCTCGCGAATCGCCGAGCTCGGTCGACCCGACCGAACGCAGGAAGTGGGCGCCCGGATCTATTGGCCCGTTTGCCGGCTCGTCAAGCTGGGCGCGGAGGAGAAGTATCCTCCTTTGGGGGAAGGCGCCCCCACGATTTTCGATGCGGATTACGTGGCGGCCTGTTCGCTCCTGGCTCGGGTCGCCGCCATCGAAGAGGTCGGGATCTGGGACCCAGGGTATTTCGTTTTCTTCGATGATATCGAATGGGGAGTGCGTTTCAACCGGGCCGGGTGGAAGGTCCAGGCGACAAGCGCCTCGTTGGTCGAGCACGAGTCCTTCCACGAGCGACGGCTTGAGCAGTCGTTGGTTTCGGTCCAGCTTTCCCTTCGCAACGCCCTCTATTTCATGCACATGTTCTCCCCTCCCCTCTACCGGCCCTTTCTCCTCTTGAGGGTCTTCAAGTACGTCCTCAGCGACGTCGCGCAGCAGCGACTCGGCGGCCGAAGAGAGCTCGCCCGCTGCCAGGAGATTGGGATTAGGGACTTCTTCCGGTCGGTGCGCGGAAAAAGCGAACACACCTTCGCGGACGACTCGCCCGTGGAGAGGGGGGCCTCGAGGGGGGCCTGCGCGTCGAAGGTCCCCTCGGGCAAGGGGCGCATCCTGCTGTGGACCGTGTCGGGATCGGATGAAACGCGATCCATGATCGACGCTTTCCGCGAAGCCTTTCCGAATCACGCGGTCGACGTTTTTGTGCCCGCCGAGGTCCGGGAACTGGATCACTTCGAGTGTGAGGGCCTTGTGCGGCTTCCCACGCTGACGTTTTGGGACCGGTTGGCTTTGGCGCGGTGGGCTCTTGGGCGGTACGACGCGATCGCCCACCACGAACGCCTGTCGCGTCTTCTCTTCGAGCACATGTTCCCGGTGGCCGTGTGGTTTTCCGGCAAAGGGGAGGTCGGCGTCACTCGCAACCGCAAGAGAAATGCCGCGTATCTCTTCTGCCTTCGCCCGGTTGTCTGGCTGGGCGCCGCCGCCCTGGCGATCCTGGCCCTTCTCAAACCTCGGCCGCGGGTGGACTACTTTGCTTGGTCTCGACCCTCCGCATCTCGCCCGACGGAAGACGAGGCGCTCCAGGCCCCAGACGTCTGTTGAGGTAAGACCGGCATGGCTCCTCCCACCGTCACCGTGGTCGTCCCGGCTTACGCCGCCGCACGGTGGATTAGCGAATGTCTTCAGTCGCTGAGGAAGGTCGAGTACCCGCCGGACAAGTTGGAGATCTTGATCGTCGACAACGAGTCCCCAGACGACACCCGCAAGCTGGCCAAGAAGGAAGGTTTCGAGCCGTTGGTCTGCCGACGCCGAGGGGTCTCGGCGGCGCGCAACTGCGGGATCGAGTGTGCGGGGGGGGAGATCATCGCCTTCTTGGACACCGACGCCGTGGCCGATCCGGATTGGCTGGTTCACCTGGTCGAACCCTTCCGCGATCCCGAGGTCGCAGGGGTTGGTGGAAAGATCGATCCCTACAGCATAGAGACGGGTCCGGAGATCCATGCGAGGTACTGTCACTTGCTCGACCAGGAGAAACACCTGGCGGGAGAGCCGCCCTACATGCTTCCCTTTGCAGCCACGGCGAACGCGGCCTATCGGGCCGCGGCGCTGCGCGAAGTCGGGGGATTCGACGAGACGTTTGCCATAGGCGAGGACGCCGATCTGGCGTGGCGCGTGCAATGGGCGGGCCACAAGTTGGCTTACGCGGAAAAGGCCCGGGTTCGCCATCATCATCGCTCTCGGCGCGGGCCCTACTTCCGTCAGATGTTCAGCTACGGCGAAGGGACCGCCCACCTTTTCGCCAAACACCGCCGCCGGCTGGGGCGACGGGTGTGGATCGGATGGAACCATTTCGGCGCCATGGCGCTTGCCCTTCTGCACGCGCCCGTCATGCCGTTCACGGCGCCGCAGCCCTGGGATCGGGTCATGCCCCTCTATGACGTCGTGTCCGGCCTCTTTTGGACGGCGGGGAGGATCGCTGGGGCGATCCGACACCGCGTGCTCGTGATCTGACCCGGTCTCAGACGGAGGGTCTCGCCCAAAAGGAGCCGACGGGGACCTCGGAAACGTCTTCTCCGTGCGACGTGACTTCAGCTTGTCGAGGATGGCGGGACAACCCCCATGCGGGTTCTCTTCCTCAACCACAATCTCCGCGAGCGGGGAACGTACTTTCGAGCCTTCGAAATCGCCCGGGTTATGGTTCGGCGCGGCCACCGCTCGACCTTGCTCACTGCTTCGCCCGGCCACTGGTACCGGCCGCAGTACGAGACGATCGACGGCGTGCGAATCACCGAGACGCCCTCCTGGAACCCCGCCATAAACCCAGATGACGGGTGGGGGCCCCTCGACCTTGCCTACCGGCTCTGGCGCGCGCTCGTCGAGGACTGCGACCTGGTTTACGCCTTCGCCCATCCCCCGAACGTGTATTTCCCCGCCCGCCTGGCCCAACTGCTCCGCCGCAAGCCGCTGGTCGCCGACTGGTGCGATCTCTACGAGGGGGGCGCGTTCAAGATTCGCGATGAATTCCGCGACTACCTCAATCTTCGGGGCTGGCGCACGACCCTTCATCGCTGGACCGAGGTCGTGGATAGGCGGTTGGAAAGGCGCATCCTGCGCAAGGCGAAGGGCGTCACGGTCATCTCGCGCTTTCTCGAGCGCGAAGCGCTGGAGACGGGCGTCCCAAGAGAACGCGTGCTTCGTTTCCCGTCGGGAGCGAATCTCGACGCCATCGCCCCCCAAGACAAAGAAGAGTGCCGTCGCGCCCTTGGCATCGACGGCGCCGGGCCCTTCCTTGGCTACATCGCCTATTACAACCACGACGAGCGATTCTTCCTCTCCTCCCTCGCTCGCGTCTTCGAGAGCCACCCCTCCGCTCGCATGATCTCCGCGGCCCTTCCATTCACCGACTTCCTCGTCCGGGAGAACGGTCTGGAAGGGAGGCTGATTGAGTTGGGCCGGCTTCCTTTCAATGAGATGAGCGTCGTTCTCGGCGCGGCCGACGTCCTGGTCCTGCCCCTTCGCGACAACGCCTTCAATCAGAGCCGGTGGCCCAACAAGTTCGGCGACTATCTCGCCGCGGGCCGTCCCATCGCGACGTGCGCGGTCGGCGACCTCGCCGACTATTTCCCGCCGGTTCAAGCCATGCGGAAATGGCTCGCGGCAGACGGCGACATTGTTCCGCCCGAAAGCAGCGGAACGACAGACCCCCGCGCTCCGTCAGGGGCGCCCGAGGACGCAGGCCGCGCGCCCCTCCCCATCGGCATCGCGGCAGCGGGCGCCGTGGAGGACTTCGGCGACGCCATGAGCGCGTTGCTCGATCGCCCGGAGAAATGGGACTCCATGGGCGTCGCCGCCAGAGAGACGGCCGAAAGCCTGCTCGACTGGAACCGGATAGGCGAACAGATCGAGAGTTTCCTCGAACGCTGCCTGTAGCATGACTTCCGCTTCCCGCCCGACCCTCGAAGCAGGGCTTCGGCAATCGGCCTCCGAGAGATCGCGGAGAGTGCGCATGGAAGCCAAACCTTCTCCCCGGTCGAGACTGCGATCTCTGTTCCGCTACTGCGCTCCTAGGATCGCCCTCTCCGTCATTCCCTTTGTCCTCGCTTTTTCGGCCGGCGAGACGTTCGCGAGATACAAGTGCAAGGCTTGGCCTTTCGAGCGGAAAATGCGCATGCCCGACTTCCTGACGGGAAAGGACGCGACCCTCCGCTGGCGCTTCTCGTGGGGAGAGGATCGAAACCGCCTCGGCTTGCGAAACCGCGAGATCGGTCCGAAAGAGCCCAACACTTTCCGGATCCTGTTTCTGGGCGATTCCCTGGTATGGACCGGAGAAACAACGTGGGGGCCGCTCTATACACAAATGATTGAGGGCTGCCTGAATGAGAAACTCGGCGCCACCGGGCGTCGCATAGAAGTCATCAACGCCGGCGTCCCCGGGTACACCACCTACCAGGAGCTGGAGTTTCTGAAAATCTACGGATTAGACATGGCGCCAGATGTCGTGATCCTCGGGTTCGTCTTGAATGACGTGTACTGCAAGTACCTGCAGAAACCGACCGACGAGAGAATCCTCGACTGGGACCCCAGCCTGCGGCTTTGCCGCTTCGATACGCGTTCGTTCCCGGGGATTCTCTTTGCCCGGAGCTACCTTTCTCACGAAGCGGCCTTTGCGCTGGAGTTGCTCTGTAAGCGCGTCAAGCGAGGTCATCCCGCTTATCCTTTCGAGAAGAGGGATGATTTCTTTCTTGCGTGGAAGGAGTATGGTTGGGCGCCCACGGGATCTCTGATTGCGGAGATGAAGGGAATCTTGCGGGGTAGAAACATCCGAATGCTCGCGGTCGTCTTCCCGGCGAGCGATCAGATGGACGATGCGTACCGGGACCGGGACATTCGCTACGTGCTGTACCCTCAGGGCAGGATTGCGGAGATCTTCAATGACAACCGCATTCCCTTTCTGGATCTGACCCAAGCCGTTTACGAGAACGGGGGGCTCGATCTTTTCCAGGACTGCCTCCACCTCAGCCCAAAGGGAAACGACGTTGTCACGGTTGAGATAGTGCGGTTTCTCATGGAGAATCAGTCGAACTGGTTTACCCGGTAGAGCAAAGTGTTTCCTCTTGTCCCGAAGAACCCTCATCCCGATCTCGACGCCCTGGGCGACACGGCTGAGCGGAACCCGGCCGAGATCTTCCTCGTGCCCACGAGCCGCTGCAACACGCGCTGCATTTACTGCGCCCACTACGATCGCAGCTTCGGCGAAGACATGCGCGAGGAGACCTACCAGCGGATCGCCGACTCGCTCCTGGCGGACGCCCAACGCGTGGACTTTACGGGCGACGGCGAGGCTTTTCTTTCGAAGATATGGGACCGGATGTTCGAGGATTGCCTGCGCCGCAACAAGCAGATCTGCGTGGTAACGAACGGAATCCTGCTCGCAAAGAACGATGCGTTTCTCGACCGTATCGTCCGCAATGACGTTCGCCTCTCCATCTCGATCGACGGCGCCTGCTCCGAGACTTTCAACTTCTCGCGCCCCCACATTCCTTGGGAAAGCATGCTCGAGGTCCTGCGACGCCTGAAGAAGGCGGCCGATCGCGCGGGGCGGGAGAAGCGCTTTCGCATGATCTTCGTGTACGTGCCAATGAAGCGGAACATCGGCGGGTTGCCCGATCTCGTGCGGCTCGCGGCGACGTACGGGGCCAGCGAGATCTGCGTGCTTCCACTCACGCGGGAAGAGGAGAATGAGAGAATACGCGGACAATCCTTGCGCGACGCGCCCGAGCGGGTCTCGGCCGCCTTCATCCAAGCCCTCTCCCTCTCGGCGCGACTCGGCGTCAACGTGCGAGTGCCGCCTTCTTTCCGCAGCCTGATCCTTGAGGGCGGCGAGCAAGGCGGCGGCCTGAAGAACAAGGCTCTTCGCGTCGCTCGCTCCCTTAGGATAGCGACGCTCCTCTGGCGAAGGCACGGCGCGCGGCATTTTCTCTCGCG
Source organism: Sumerlaeia bacterium (assembly GCA_035527775.1). Classification (GTDB taxonomy): domain Bacteria; phylum Sumerlaeota; class Sumerlaeia; order UBA8349; family UBA8349; genus DATKZW01. Next base: position 8,673 of record DATKZW010000505.1, read on the forward strand.
CGTCCTTTACGGCTTCGGTCCCCGAGCCCAGGCAGGCGTGGGTTACTGCCGGTTCCCCTGGACCTCCACTTTCCTCCGCGTCGACGGAACGGTCGCCGCCTGCTGCGTGATGCGCGAGACGTTGGGCGATATCAACGGGGAAGAATGGCCCCGGATCTGGAATGGTCCTCTCTATCGCAACTTGCGTCGCACGGTCCACAGTTGGAACCCGACCGCTTCCTGCCGCCGATGCTCTTTCCCAAGCGGAATCAACGGCGGCGACGAAAAGCAATATGATAGCTTCTTTTCCCGATTCAAGAGCAAGAGCGTTTCGCTCGATTCACCCCATGTCGCCTTCGGCGACGGGTTCCACGATCTGGAGTTCCGTGAAGACGGCCGGCCGAGTCACTGCTGGATGGGTCGGAGGGGGATCCTTTCAATCCCCATGGGGAAAGGCGCGAAATTCCTTCGCATCGGCATCTTCCCCCGGCTCGAGTCCTGGGACCCTAACCCGGGACAGTGTCGGATCAACGGCGGCAACTGGGGGCCCTTCGACGACACGTGCGCCGAAATCCATATTCCCGTGGATGGGATCGCGGCCGACCGCATCACGGTGGAGATGGAGATGGAAAGCGTCCGCCGCGTGGAACCCGATCCGCGGGACCTCGGTCTGGCCGTCCGGGAGATTCAGTATCTGTGTTGACCTCGGCTTGAGCTTCCTGCGTGCGCAGTCCAAGGCGGCCCGCAACCTCTTGGGCCGATAAGTCCCTCGCGGGCCGCGGCCACCCGCGGTCCGAGCGGGCCAAGGGACTGGAAACCGGCGGGCCCGCTCGGGCAGAGAAACCGTCACGGCCCAAGACGGATCAAGTCGCCGCTGGAGATCGTGCCGTTCGAGGCGTCATAGGGGTTGTAGTTGCTGCCCGGCGCGTTCGTCCACCCCTGGTCCATGTCGCCGTCCGGACCGGCCGCGCTCAAGTACCAGAGACTGGTTCCCGCGGCGTCCCAGATCGTCCACGGCAGGCCCCCCGGCAAGTAGAAGCTTTCGTACTCGTTGTAATAGTAATAGTCGATCGTCATCGGCTGGCCGGTCCAGTTGATCTCCCAAGGCTTCCACGGATAGTGAGGAAGGCTTGTGATGTAGGCGACGGGCGTGGTGAGGGGCGTCAGCCAGGCGATCGGGTTCATGGCGCGGGGGTCCATTCCGCCGGGAATCCGAGGGTAGGCGTTTTCATCCACCCGGTAGGCCTCGAGGCCGGTGGCGATCGAGCGCATGTCGGCCTCGCTACGGGCGACTTTCGAGCGCGCCTGGGCTTCGAGGAAGTTGGGGACCGCGATGGCGGCCAGAATGGCGATGATGGCCACCACGATCAGGAGCTCGATCAGAGTGAAGGCGGCGCGGGCTGAGATATGTCTGGCCATGAGCGGGTCTCCTTGTTGCCCGAAATCTCGCGTCACTGTCCAACGCTCCCCGTCCGGGCGCCAGACCTTCTCGCGCGCGGGCGTGAACGCCCAAGTGAGCTCGACCATGGCGCCCGAGAGATTAGGAAACACCCGGGAGAAGAGAATCGGGACGGCGGGCGGCCCGGACGTCGCCTGGCATCTATGCGTTGCGAACGCCGTCCCTCTTCGATTGCGTCCTACCAGTAAAGGCTCCAACGCCGCGCGGTCGCCGGTCGGCGGTCCCACGGCGTAATCCGCGGGCCGTTGGGCGAGGGAGGCGTCCCGGGCCACAGAACGCGCGTGTTGAGCCAGCCGGCCGTGTCGCCGTCCATCATGACGTGCCCCGCGGCGCCGGTCGCGCTGCTGACGTAGGACGCGCCATAGTCGTCGCTTTCCCAGTAGCTCCACCACGGGGGATAGTCTCCTCCCTTGGCGTAGGTCCTGCCGGCGAAAGTGTACGTGATCGTGGTGATGAAGCCGCCTCCCGCGTCGACGAAGGTCAAGGCGGTGTCTTCGGCGAGGACCCCGAGCGCCTGCAAACCGGACATCGTCGTGGCGCCGTCCTCGCCGAAACGCACGCCGAAGGCGAATTCCGCCGACCGGGTCGAGGAATCGTCGAAGTCGACCACGACGAAGACCGTGTCCGGCCCCGATCCGGCCCATTCGATGACATCCTCCTCGATGGAGGAGCGGGGCGTAACGCGCGGGCCGTTCGGCGAGGGGGGAGTGGCGGGCCAGAGAATGCGCGTGTTCAGCCAGCCGCCCGCGCTCCCGTCGGACATCTGGTGTCCCGCCGCGCCGGTTGCGCTCATGACGTAGCTCATTCCGCAGTCCGCGCTCTCCCAGTAGCTCCACCAAGGCGGATAGTCGCCTCCCTTCTCGAACCTGCGGCCTTTGTGCGTATAGGTGATGCTGGTGATGTACCCTCCTCCCGCATCGACGAAATCCAACGCCGTTTCGTCCTTCAGGAGTTCGAGCGCTTGAAGACCGGTGATTGTGGTCGAGGAATCCTCGCCGAAGCGCGCGCCGAACGCGAACTCGGCGGATTGGGTCGTCGAGTCGTCGAAATCCACCACCACGAAGGCTTCCCTCGGCCCCGATCCCGCCCATGCGATCGCGTCTTCCCTGAGCGAGGAACGAGGCGTCACGCGCGGTCCGTTGGGGGGCGACGGCATGTCCGGCCAGAGGACTCGGGTGTTGAGCCACCCGGCCGCGTCGCCGTCGCGCATGATGTGGCCAGCCGATCCCGTCCAGCTCGAGACGTAGGTTGTTCCGAAGTCCGAGCTTTCCCAGTAACTCCACCAAGGGGGATAGTCTCCGCCTCCTTCGTAAGTTCGGCCTTTGTGCGTGTAGGCGATGCGCGTGATGAAGCCGCCGCCCTCGTCCGTGAACTCGAGCGTCGTTTCATCGCCAAGCGCCTGGAGGGCCTGCAAACCCGAGATCGTGGTCGAGGAATCGTCGCCGAAACGCACGCCGAAAACGAATTCGGCTCGAGCCGAAACGGAGTCGTGGAAATCAACCACGACGAACACGGCGCGAGGCCCCGTCCCGGCCCACTTGATGGCGTCCGCTTCGAGCTCCGCTCGAGTCGTCGCCCCGGCGCCGGCGGGCGCCAGGACTGCCCCCGCCAAAGCCATCAACCATCCTGCAACACGTTTTCCAGCCATTCTTCCGTTTTCTCCGGACGAGCGCGCCGTCCCGAGTCCTGCCTCGCCCGGACGCCTCCTTCCTGCGCAAGATACGGATGCATGCGGGGCGTTGCCTACGACTCAAATGTCCCGGAGAACGAGAAGAGTGAAAGGAGTTGCGGGATCCTCAGGGAAGCAGGCCGGACCTTCGGGCGCCGGCCGTGTCCGCGGGGACGCGCAATCCGCGCGCCACTCTCGGGCCCGACCGCCTTCAGTCGGCCCAAGCAAGGGATCGCGAATGCTCGAGGAAGGGGGAATGCCCGACGACCTGAGCGCACCTTCACCCTCTCATTCTGCGGAGAAGCTGAATCGTGAAGCACGTCGGCGGTTGTCTTCTGGCTCCCGGATCGTCCTACTCCCCGCGTCCTTCCCATCGCACTCGGGGCGACAGTGGACATGCAAGCGCGGGTTTCGTGCCCGCGGGGTTCCCGGCCAAACCTGGGGACCCCGCGGCGCTCCCTCTCCCGAGAATCGAGGCGCCCGGCCCGACTCAAGAACTTCTTGCGGCCAAGGCCTCATTTCGGGGAGCGAGCTCCCGGTCACAGCGGCGCATCCGCGAGGGACTTGCACCCTCTTCCAGCCGCGGTCGGATTGTTCATCCCTCAGCCCCCCTTTCGGGGGCGGCCTTCCCGACCGCGGCGTTCCGCCGACATGGCCCATCGCCCGCGACGTTACGCCGGGCCTCGAAGGGAGTCAAGCCTAAATCTGCGCGAAATCGCGCGAGATTTGCGCGACGAAACGGAACTCGATCCATGGCGCGAGCGCTTCGCGCCCGTTGCGGGCGCCCGGCGAGTCACCGCAATGTCATTTTCTGCCAACTCTTGTCAAGAATGGCCCATTGACTCTAACGGGCGGTCCGCTCATGCTGAATGAAGATGCGTGGGTGGTCCCTGGCGTCTACGAGAGAAGAGGCTAATGATGCGCGTCCCGCGGCCGCGCTCCGATTGAGGGCGCCGAGCCTGAGAAACGAAGGAGGGACGCGCCATGATGCATCCGTCACAACTCGGTCCGCCAAGGACGTCGGGATTCACCCTAATCGAGTTGCTGATCGTCGTCGCCATCATTGCGATCCTGGCGGCCATTGCAGCGCCGAACTTTCTCGAGGCGCAGACGCGCTCGAAGGTGGCGCGGGTGCGCACCGACATGCGCTCAGGGGCCACGGCCGTCGAGGCCTACCGCGTGGACAACGCCCAGTATCCCGTCGGCATCCAGTTCTGGGTCTGGCTTGGGGGCGTGACCGATCCAGACGTATACACGCCCCTCGCCTGGCAGCCTCTGACCAGGCCCGTCGCTTACATCACCACGATGTTGCAGGATCCCTTTACTCAGACGTACGCGGGAGATCTTGGCCACTGGAGCTGGCTGCACCTCGAGACGTACGAGAACGCGGAGCTCAGGCAAGCATACCCTCAAGGCCGAGAGGCTTACGGCCTGGGCTTCCATTGGAGCATCAAGAGCTTCGGCCCGGCCAGATGGCCTCCGGTCGGGGGGGCGGACGCTCTCCTGCCCGGACGGATCGATTGGCTCTACGACCCCACGAACGGCACAAAGTCGGACGGGATCATCATTCGCACCAACAAGGGCGACGCGCCTCAGGGCTTCGTCGTCAACTAGCGGGGGGAGGACATGCTTGCGTTTGGGCTTGCGATCCCGGATAAGCGTCCGTGTCATCGGACCCGAGAAAAGGACGAGGACGCGTCGTAGGGAACCGGGAAAGCGTACGATCGAGGTGCACTCAAATAACGGAGGGCAAGAAGGATGAGCAAGCATCGGGTAGCACAAGTCGGCTGCGGCGGGCGGGGCAACGACCATATCCGGGGTTGGTTGGCGAACGCTGGCCGGTTCGAGATCGTGGCGCTTTGCGATCTCGACGAGGGGAAGATGAGAAGGACGGCCGGCGCGCACGCCATCGCGCCCGCACTTTACACCGACGCCGACCGAATGCTGGCGGAGACGAAACCGGACCTGTTTTGCTTCTGCACGCAGCCGGACGTGCGGCTGGCCATGGTGGAACTCGCGGCGAAGCACAAGGTCAAGGCCCTGGCCTTCGAGAAACCGATGGCCCGGAGCCTCGAGGAAGCGCTGCGGATGACCGAGGTCTGTCGCAAGAGCGGCATCAAGACCGCCGTCTGCCACCAGCAAAAGTACCTGACGTCCATGCAGAAGCTGAAGGAGATCGTCGATTCCGGCGACATCGGGGCGGTCGTCGAGGTGCATGCCACGTCCACGTGCAACATGACGGACCTCGGCACGCACTTCACGGATTACATGATGTGGCTGAACGGCTTCGCGCGGCCCCAGTGGGTCGTCGGGCACGTCCACGGCCGCAGGCAGCTCGACCACAGCCATCCCTCGCCGGACTTCTTCCTGGCCCGCGCGCAATTCGAAAACGGCGTGCGCGGGCTCATCGAGATCGGAAATCTGGCCCCCATCTACGAGCCTGGCCAAGAGGTGTGGCAGGTCAATCGTCTGACCGCGCGCGGCACGCACGGCTACGCCTGGGCCGAGACCACGGGCATCTGGGGCGCGCTGACGAAGTCCTCCGGGGGCGAAGCGCTGCGGGGCGAAGGGCCGGGATACACACGGGAGGAACCCGGGCGGGGGTGGGAGACGCAGGTCAAGCGCATCCAGGACCTGTACGCGCGAGACGTCGCCGACTGGATGGACGGAACGCTGCCCGACCACCCGTGCAACGTGGAGCACGCCTACCGGGGGTTCGAACTGATCAACGCCGCCTGCCTCTCGGCGCTGGACCATGCGCGCGTGGACTTGCCGTTGAGGGATCCCGCCCGAGCGGCCGACGTATTCGCGCGGATGAAGGAACTCCTTCCGGAGTGTCCGCCGCGCGCCTGAGAAAGCGAGGAAACCGATGAGCCGATTCATCCTCTCCTGCACGACCTGCGCCTTGCGGGCGCCGGGGAAAGACGAGTTGCTGGAAACCTTGAAACACGCCCCCGCAGCGGGGTTCCGCTACTGGGGCGTGGCCGGCCCGCCGTTCTGGACCCCCGGCGCGCCGCAATGGGTCGACGCGGAGAAGATCAACCGGCTGGCCGCCGAGGCGGGGCTGAAGGGCATGACCGAGGTCTACGCCGGCGGGATCCCGACGGATTCGTTGGAAGCGGCGGAGGCGTACGTTCGCAACGATCTCGCGCACAGCTTCCATCTCGCCGAGCGGCTGCGCTGTCCGCTTGTGGTCTTCAGCGGCGGCAGGCGCCAGGAAGGGGGACTGAGGGCGTCGATCGCGGGGATCAAGGCCCTCCTGCCGCTGATCGAGGACCTGCCGGTCAAGATGGCCCTCGAGCCGCACCTTCACTCGCAGTACCAGGACGCCGAAGACTACGACGCCATCTTCTCCGAGATCGACCATCCCCAGGTCGGCATCACGGTCGACACGGGGCACTTTCACTCGGCCGGCGTCGACACCAAGGCGCTCATCCGCAAGTATCCGTCCAAGGTCTGGAACGTGCATCTCAAGGATCACGTGGGGACGCGGTCGGTGGCGATCGGCGAAGGCGAGATTGACCTGAAAGGCATCTTCGAGGTTCTGCACGAGGTCGGCTACGACGGCGCCCTGGCGCTGGAAATCGAACCCGAGGACCCCGAGAACCTTCCGCGCTACGTCGCGGAGGCTTACACCTACGTGAGCAATCTGGTCCGCGACGCGACGGGCCGCGACCCCGCGGCCTAGGGTCGATTCTCCCTGCGGGAAACGGACATGAGGCTGGCGGATGAGTAACCGCGAGTTGTTCCACGCGACGATGCGTCGCGAGACCGGCGGGAGCCTTCTCCACATGGAGCAGGGCTTCAACGTCCGCTACGAGGAATGGAAGGCGCAAGGCCTGCCCGACGGCGTGGCGAATCCCGAGATGTTCGGCCTTAGCGCCGCGCCCGATCTCTTCGACCACCTGAACGTCGCCAAGATCGCCTTCTTCGGGTTCGACCAGTTCTGCCAGCCGGGCTTTCCCGAGGAGACCCTGGCCGAGACCCCCCAGATCAGGCGCTACCGCAACCATCTGGGCAACACTTACGAAGTGCGCAACGACGGCGGATGGTCGCTGCCCCACGAGCTGGACTTCGCCGTCAAGACCCTCGCCGACTACATGGAGCGCCGCGACCGCTTCAGGGGCAACGTCGAGAAGCGCGTGGACTGGGCGTTCCTGAACGACGCAGGCCCCCGAGTCTGCGCGCAGGAGGACCACGTTCCGTGCGTCTGGGTGCACGGGCCGTTCGCCTTCCTCCGGGAACTGCTGGGCGCGCAGGGCGCCATGATGGCCCCCTTCGAAGAACCGGATCTCGTGCGGACCATTCTCGACGACCACCTGGAACTGGCCCAGGCGTGCGCCGCGCCCGTCATCGAGGCGACGCGGGCCGATTTCAGTTTCGTTTGGGAGGACATGTGCGGCAGCAGCGGTCCGCTCATGTCGCGCGCCGTCTTCCGCGAGTTCAGCTTGCCCTGGTACCGCGCGTGGAAACGGTTCCTCGTCGAGATGGGTGTGCCGTGGATCATGCTCGACACCGACGGCAACCCGCTGTC
>DATKZW010000506.1:0-11708 GCA_035527775.1 Sumerlaeia bacterium
GCGTGCCCGCTCTTGCCGTGGAAGTCGCGGTAAAAGGAGATGAACTCGCACTTGCCCGTGATGGCTCGGCACGCGCGCAGGCCCGCCTCGACGGCCGTCGTTCCCGAGTCGTAGAGCTGAATGCCGCCGCCGAGATCTCCCGGCAGGATCTCCTGGAGTTTCTCGAGAAGCCGCATTTTGATCTCGGTCGAGAAGTCGTGACAGTTCATCAAGCGGCCGGCGTACTCCTGGATCGCTTCGGTCACTTTCGGATGGCAATGGCCCAAGGTCGTTACGTAGATGCCGCTCGAGAAATCGAGGTAGCAGTTGCCGTCCACGTCCAGCAAGTGAGTCCCCTTTCCCCGATCGAACACAACGGGGAAGAGTTTCACCTGACCGGAGAGTCCCTTCATGATCCGGGCGGTTCGTTCGTGGATCTCCTTCGAGCGCGGTCCCGGGATTTCGGTCGTCACCAAGTGGGGGACCTTCATCGCGCCGAGATCGCCTGTCTGCCGCAAAGGCAGGTCGGAAGTGTCCATGCTCGTCATGGATCTGCGTCTCCTTTTTCCTCATGCACTCGCACTCGACGGTAGGGGAAGACTCTGCTCCACCATGTTCTCTTGACGCGGCGGGGCGTTGCCCCGCCCTACGGATCTCAGATCCGGCGGTGGGGCGAGGCATCGTCCAACGGCGTCTCTCGTTGAAGAGAGAGAAGCCCTTACACGAGTTCTCGGAAATAGGCCTGCAGATCCTGTCGAATGCTCTCCGGGACCGTCGGCTTGTAATTGGCCACCAGAGTCTCCACTGTTTCATGCGCTCTGGCGACGACGCCGACGGAGTCGCCGTAGCCTCCCGACAGGTCGAAGTGCGGCGTGTCGAAGAACGGGCTCTCGCGCATGAACCTCAGCGTCAGATCGTCGGCGAAGAAATCCCCGCCCGGCCCCGCGCCGCGGATCGACTCAACCGCCAATTCCTCGTCGCTCAAGCTGACCCCCCGCGCCACGTATTCCGCCTGATCGACCAGGCCGCACTGAATCACGATCTGCTCGGCGCTCATGCCGTTGGCGTTGTGGCATGAACCTAGACCGCCCATCAGGTTCTGCCCGCCCGCGATCGCGGCAAGCAGGTAAAGCGTCCCTTCCGCCCCGTTCTGCGGATCGTATCGCCACGTCATCGTGCCGCCGGCTTCGCCGGCGATGGGAAGATGATAGAACTTTCCCATCTGCGTCGCCATGATTTTGAAGAGCGCCTTCTCCGCCTTGTAGTAGAGGTCGCGGCCCGTCCGCAGATCCGCCACCGAAGGGCCGATGGCGTAGAAGACCGGATGCCCCGGCTTGAGCGCCTGCGCGATGACGACGGGCATGAGCGCCTCCGCGTTCGCCGCCACCATCGTCCCCGCGACCGTGTAAGGCGACGTCGCGCCCGCCATCGGGCAGACCGTGGAAATCACGGGCATGTTGTACTCCAGAGCCATTCCCAAGAGATCGCCGTTCGCCTCATGGAGCGTGAGAGGGCTGGTCACGGCCACGGCCATGCTCATCAGGGGCGTCTTGCGCAGACCCTCGCTTCCCGCCAGGATCTCGCCCGCCCCGATCCACTCGCGCGCGTTCTCCGCCGAACTCGGATAGATCGGCGCGTGCTTCGTGCAGTGGCAGAGGAACACCTCCATCGTTTTCAGACAACTCCGCGGCTCCGGCACGTCTTCCGCCGGATACTGCATGCGCATCATGGCGTCCACGCGGTCGAGAGATTCCCCCACGATGGCGTGGCGGCGGATGTCTTCGAGGACCGGGCGGCGCGGCCCCTTCTCGTAGTCGATGATGAAGGGATCCGTGATGAGGGACGAGTAATAGCGGTTCTCGCCGCCAACGTCGAGGACTCTGCCGTTCAGACCCGTGAGACGCGCCGACGGCGGCGCCTCGCGACGCAGCTCTTCCACCAACTCCGGCGGGAACCGAACTCGCCCGGCGGCGTCGTCCACCTTCGCGCCGACCTTTGCCAGGGCCTTCAGAATCGGGGCATGATTCACCCGAACGCCCGGATCTTCCAGGACGCCGAGCGTTCTGGAATGAATCGCCTCGATCTCGGTTTCAGTCAGGACCTCGAGTTTCATCCGGCTCATCGGTCTTGCTCGGCGCTTTCTGCTCTGGAGGCGGAGGCTGGATCTGGCGGTAATAGACGATATTGTCATGCATCAGGACGACGAGATCCTCCTGGCCGTCGCCGTCCACGTCCGTAGAGAGGAGATCTCGGGGGTCCTGGCGACCGCGCAAATCGCGGTCGCGCGAAATGGAAGACTCGTCGTCGAAAATCTTGAAATAGGAGAAACGCTCCAGCGCGTCGGCCGCGTTCTCGTCGAAACGGAAGAGTTCCAGAACGTTGTCGGTCCCCTCTATCACGGCCAGCTGGTCCCCGCGCCCCTGCTCCCCCGCCAGCAGTCTCACCGCATCCGCTCGCGCGTATTTGCCTTCCTTTTCGTCGGGGGCGCGCCGCCACGCCGACTCGAGCTTCTCCGCGGGACTTCCCGAGTAGAGCAGCTGCATGTTGCCTCCCTCGTAAATGAGCAGATCGTCGCGTCCGTCATGATTCGCGTCCGCGGCGAGGAGACGTTTGCCTTCGACGCCCTCGATGTCGTGATGGCGGATCAAGGCCCAGTCGCCTGAATCGGCGCGCCCATAAATGGTCAGAGACTGCGTGCCCGCGTCGAGCAGCACGACCTCAGGGGTCTTCGAACCGTCGAGGTCCGCCACCGCGACCGACGCGATGCGCGAAGAGACGTTCTTGCCGTTGAACTGTTCCACGAGACGCAGGTCTCCCGTCTCGTCGATTCGGTAGGCGCGTACGAAGTTCTCGCTGGCGATGAGCATCTCCTTGGCCCCGTCACCGTCGAGATCTGAAACGGCCAGGTTCCCGGGCAGGACTTTGTTGAAGATCCCTTTCTTCATGCCCTGGTCGGTGGCGAAGGGCGTAAAGCCGCCGTTCTCGTCCTGGAGCAACAGTCGCAGAGGATCATATTGGGAGAAGACCAGCAGATCGCAACGACCGTCGCCGTTCAGGTCCGCCATCATCATCCCGACGGGATCCGCCCCCGTCTCCGGCGGCAAATCGCGCGTCTGCGGCTTCTCGCGGAAAAGCCCGGGCGTGGTGGGATCGGCGAACACGCCCAGTTTCGGTTTGTCTTCCTCGTCCTTGTAGAGGAAAACGAGATCGTCCCGCCCAGACGCGTTCAGATCTCCCGCCGCCAAGGCAAGCGGCTTGCGGTCGAAATCCAGAAGATCGGGAACCGTGAGTCCCCGCGCCGGGTCCCAGACCGCGACGCCGATCGTCTCTTCGCGCCCGCTGAGAGAGAAGAGGAGCGCGCCTTCCTTGCGGGGGACGACGACGACAGCCTTGATGTCTGAAAGCGAGGGCGCCGTCTTGACCTCGAGATCGCCCTCGGCGGTTTGGGCGTACAGGCTCATCTCGGCCCCCTTCGGCGAGGCGGCAATCAGATCCATGCGCCCGTCCCCATTGAGATCGGCCGCGATCAGCGTCTCGTCTCCGATCCTGCTCCGGGGATCGAAAGACAGAAAGAACGGAGTCGAAAGGGGCATTTCGACGGAGGTCTTCTTTGCTTCGCGGAGCCGGTACAGACGCAGCTCGCGCGTTTTCGAATCGACAATCGCCAGCGAAACGCGCCGGCTCTCTTCGTTGGGCCGCAGAACCGCCAGTTGCGCGGCGTCGGCGATCTCGAACGCAGACTCCATGCTCCATCGCCGCGCGTTCCTCTGGAAACGCACCAGCAGACGGCTTCGGCGTTTCGAGTCCTGGTAAGCGAGGTCATCGAGCCCGTTCCCGTCGAAATCGCCAACCAGCAAAGGGCCGGCCGGTTCGGACCCATTGAAGAAAGTCACGGGTTTGGCTTTTCCCAAGGGCTCACGGTTTTCCCCGTACAGAAGGACGACCTTCTCCCGAGCCAAGACCGCCAAGTCCTCTCGTCCATCGCCGTCTAGATCGCCGGCGGAGACGAAGAGGCCTCTTGCCTCCAGCGGCTCGGCCGGACCCAACGTCCCGTCGTCCTGCTGGTAGCGGACAACGACGTCTTTGTCTGATGGCGCCAGAATGAGGTCCTTTCGCCCGTCGCCGTTGAAATCCCCGGTGGCCATCCCTGTCACGGACTGGTCCAGCACCTGCTCTTTCTTCTCGAAGGAGGACTTGCCTTCCTCCCTCTTCTGGTAGTAGATCTCCAGCAAGTTCCTGTTGTTGTTCACCGTCGCGAAATCGGTCAGGCCGTCGTTGTTGAGATCGGCATCCTCGAGGCGGTCGCTTTCCCATTCGGCCTTGATGATCGTGGGGGACCCCAAGGCGAAGGCCGCCAGGACTGGGGCATCGTCCTCCGCGGCGGCCGCTTGATGCCGGCACAGCAGAATTGCGCACAGAAAAGCCGCGGCGCGCGGCACGCGGTTCCCTCGCATAAAAAACGTCCGGCGCCCGCGGTTGACCGCCGGGGCGAAGGGCGATCGCGTCGCCTCGCGGCGAAGCGTCTTTTCCCTGAGAATCGAGAGGACGGTGTCAAGCATGGCGCCGGTTCTCCCTCTGTGGAATCCTTCGGCGAACGGGTAGTTCTCTTCTAGGCCCTTCCCCTTCGAAGGTAAAGAGCAAAATGCTCGGGGTCCTGCCGCATAAGCGCTCACTTAGGGGCCGAGACCGCCGCTCCGGCGTCCTCTTCGCGTGAGGAAACGCTCGACGGCGCGATGACGCATGGCAAGGGAAGACTATCGGGCGTCCCAGTCCTCGTCCCCGGCCAGCCATTGCAGAGTGAAGCGCGCGAAGACCATCGTCTCGTAGGCGCCCCTCTCGCCCGCTTCGTAGAAGCAGCCGATGTCGCCGTCGGGAAGGACGGCCAGGCAGGAGTAGGCCGCCGGGCCGCCGTGGAGCAGTTTCGAAGCGGGCCACGTTTGGCCCTCGTCGCAACTCACGCGCACCGTCATCCTCGAGCGCCCTTCAGTGACGGCGGGATTCGAGAACAGAAGTCGATTCCTCCCGCCGTCCCTCTCGGTCGAGAGCCGCAGAAAACTCGCTTGGCAGACCGACTCGGGGAGGTCCGCAGCGTGGCGGATCTCCGACCACGTCCGGCCCCCGTCGGCGCTCGTCGCCACGGCGCGGCATCCCTTCTTGTTATAGCTCCGCATATTGATCATCAGCGTCCCGTCTGCGAGTTCGACCGCTTGGCTCTCATTGCAGCCCGGCCTGATGAGGTCGCTGATATGCCACGTCTCGCCGCGATCGTCGCTGTAAATGACGTGCGAGCCGTAGCCAAACTTGCCGTCGATGACCGGATGCTCGGCGTCCGGATAGCTGTTGTCGCACGGGATGACCAGACGCCCCCTGTTTATGCCTCGCTCGAGTTGAATCCCCACGCCGGGGCCGGTGGCGTACCATCCCCATTCCTTGCGCTTGGCGCTCGCCGTGATATCCCGCGGCTTCGACCACGTCTTGCCGTCGTCGTCCGAGTGGCAGATGAAGACCCGCCGCGTATCTTTGCTCGTGCCGCGGATGATGGTTCCCTCGTGGTCGTCGCCGCGGTTCCACGTGCTCAGGAGGAACACCCGTCCGGTCTCGCGATCCACAACCGGGCAAGGGTTTCCGCACGTGTTCGGTCCGTCGTCCCACACGACCTGTGCTTCGCTCCAGGTTCTGCCGCCGTCCTCCGAGCGTCTCAGGAGGGTATCGATGTCGCCGCTGTCGCCGCCTTCGCGACCCTCGGCGAAAGCGAGGAGCGTTCCCCTCTTCGTAACGATGAGGGCGGGGATGCGGGTGTTGTTGTACCCTCCTTGCCCCTGAGCGAAGAGGACGGTCTTCTTCGGGAGCTCGGCCGCTTTGGCATCGATTTCGTCCAAGTTGAACCGCACGCTCACGACCGAGTTCTTCTCGCCGCCCGATCGATACACCACGTAGGTCGTGGTTACGAGCGTGCCGTCCGGCAGGACCTCGAGCCCCGGATAGCCGCAATCGCCGAGTCGGCCGTGCTGACGCAGCAAGAGCAGACGGCACTGCCCCTCGCGGCCCGCGATGATGTCGTCGTACGCGCCGACCCAACCGGCAAAATGCCCCTTCGTCGGGCTGTCGGCGGCCATATCGCGGAAGGCGACGACGAGCCGGCCGTCCGGCGCGTAGCGCGCCGCGTGGCGGTCGCCCGTCAGGCTCGCGGGCAGTTCGCGGAGCTCCGACCACGTTTCGCCTTCGTCGTCGGACACCATCATGAGGGAGTTCAGGCGGCGGCGGTTCTCGCGCATGAGGCAGAGCAGCTGTTTCCCGTTCGGCGAGCGAATCAAAGCGGGTTCGCACGGGTCCGCGCCGGCCAGTTCCGCAACCATGCGCGGCTCTTTCCACGTCAACCCCCCGTCCTCGGAAATCGTTTGCCAGATTCTGAGCGGCGAGCGGTCGCGGTCGCTGTTGCCGCGATGGTACATGGCCAAATGGCGTCCTCCACGTATCGGCTCGACGGCGCAAAAAGGCATCACGCATGGAATGCCCATGCGCTTCATCGGCGACCACGTCTTCCCGCCGTCTTCCGACATCGCCTGCCACATGCTGCCCGTTCCCGAGCCGGCGGCGAAAACCAGCAGCCGCTCCTTCCCCTTCGGGTCGGTCAGGCGATAGATCGCCGGGCAGTTGCGGATCGTTTTCCAATCGTCGGGCACGGGCAGGAGTTCCGACCACGTCAGACCGCCGTCGGCGCTTTTCTTCATCGGCCCGCACGGCCCGCCGTGGTCATAGGTCCAGACGGCGTACATCGTCTGGCCGTCGCCCATGAGAACCGTGGTCGGGTGGCCCTGGTAGACGTCCTTCGTTCCGCGGGCGACGACGACCTGGCGCTTCGTCTCTTGTGAGAGGTCGATGAGAGGAATCGTGAAGGTCTTCGGCGTCGTCGAGACGACCCACGGCGCGCCGATGCCGCCCGTCACGGAGAAATCGGCGACCCGCATCGTGGACCGCCACGGACGCAGGCCCCAATTCTCGACCGGGCGCGGTTTCGTTTCGGTCGTCCAGACCTCTCTCCCGTCGATTCGGTCAGTAAGCGCTTCTCCCCGGCGGATCACCTCGAAGTCAAAGGGCTTTCCCGGCGTGAAGAAGTCCTTTGCATCCGCGACGAAGCGAGTCGCGCCGAAAGTCGGGCCCTCGACGAAGATCCTGTGGTCCGCGCCGTCAAAGCCGAAGTGGTCGCCGTCCATCACGAAGGACGCCGCGCTGTCGCTCAGTTCTTCGATGCTCAGGCGAACGCGAACATGGAAATCCCCCGCGCCAAGCGTTCTGCCCGCGGTCAGGCAATTCCCCATGCCCGAGCATTCGAGATGCCCGTCGCCCCGCTTCCATTTCTCGCCGACCTCGATGACGGACAGAGGGATCCCCTTTTCCACCAACGCCAAAGTGTTCCGCATTTCCTTGGCCTCCTCAGCCCGCAGGCTCACTCCCGCCGCAACTACACATAGAACGATCGCGCCAGTCCTTATCCCATTCATGGCCCGCTCCTTGTCCGGCGAGACGCTTTTCGTCGATCACCGGAAGCCTGGACACGGCCTGTGCGAAGGCCCGACTCACCCGCCGCTCGAAGAAGCCCGCGGCGGGAAACGATCGCGCGCGCAACAAGGCGATGCTGCAAGTCGGTTTCGCCGCATCGGCCGGGAGAAGCGACGAGAAGCGGCGCCTTGCCAAACTCCGCCCTAGTCGCCTGTATCGGGATCCAGGGGCAACTCCTCGGGGAGAAACTCCAGGCCGTATTGGACCGATCCGTCCGGCATCTGTTGGGCCCACACGAGCCGCGCCGTGCGTTCCTCGCGCTCGCCGCCGACGTTGATGCGCATTTCCACTTCCAGCGGCTCGGGAGCCGAGAAGCGCATTCCCGTCTGCGAAGCATCGATGCAGGTGGCGCCCTCCACCTCGGTGTCGATAAAAAAGTCCACTCCCGCATCAAGGCAGAATCGTTCCGATGCGCGCCGTTCCGGCTCGATTTGCGGACACATGACCTGTTCTCCCTTTCCTCATCTGGATTCCGCGTTAGCGAACGAATGTCCTGGACGTGATGAGTCGACGCCCTCTCTCGTGACCGACGGTTCGGCCTCACTATTCCTTTGGGCGCGGGGGAAGTCAAGCTGAAGCATCCCGGCTTGCCGCGATGGTCGGTCTTTTCGACCTCCGTGTCTTCTCTTCAGGCCGTCCTTCATGCGGCAGGCGGGCGCGGAGGGGCTCCGTGGGTCGGTCCCTCGCAGGGGATATTATCCGTCTTTTCTCGCCCAGTCGTAGAGAATGCTTTCGTCGTGCGGGTCGACGCGGAACTCATCGGGATTGTCGTAGCAGTAGGGCTCTGTGGGGCAGTTGACGAGGTAGGCGGGTTCGGTGCTGATGCATTTCATCCCATGGAGCACGAGGGGCGGAATCACAAGGAGGATCGGGTTGCGCTCGCCCATGAAGAACTCATTCACCACGCCGTGGGTCGGCGAGTCTTCCCGCCGATCGTAGAGGACCACCTTCATCATGCCCTTGACGATCGTGAAGTAATCGGTCTGGACCTTGTGGTAGTGCCATCCCTTGACGACCCCCGGATAGGCCATGGACAGGTAGACCTGCCCGAATTTCCGGAAGATCTCGTCGTCGCATCTGAGCATTTCCATCAAGAGGCCGCGCTCGTCGGGGATGACGCGCAACGGCTTGATCTTGACGCCGTGAATCAGCTCTTTGGCCATGAATTCTCTCCTCTTGCTCTCGCCTCACTTATCCGACGAACCCGTCAGCGTTCCTCCGTCGCTCTCTTCTTTTGCAGGCTTTCCTGGATGGAATCAACCATTAATCGCGCTTTGCACCGCCACGCGACCGTCTCCGGCAATGCGTGCGCCGCCTTTTCTTGAAGGACCTCGCGCCGACCCGATCGGATAAGGTCCAGGCAGTGGCGCAGGTGTCTCAAGAACTCTTCGTGATCGTTGGCGACGAAGGCGTGTTCGCGATAGGCGTCCACGCCCATTATGCGCGTGGTCACCACCGGCAGCTCCGCCGCGAGGTATTCATACATCTTGATCGGGTCGCCCTCGATCTCGTGTTTCCCCACGTGATGAGGGATGAGACCGACATCGAAATGGGTGACGTAGGCGGGCAGGTCGTCGTAGTGCTTGTCGCCCAGGTAGTGGACGTTGGGCAATTGCAGAATCTTCGCCACCGGACGCCTCTCGAGGACTTGGCCGCAGATGACGAAGCTCGCGTCGGGGAAGGCATCGGCCAGTTTGGCGAACAGTTGCGCGTCGAATCGCCGGGCCAACTTGCCGCTGTAGCCCACAATCGGCCGCTTGAGATTCGCCATGTCGTCCGGCGTCTCGCACTGGCCGGGCCGGAAGCGCTCCGGGTCCACCCCATTGGGAATAAAGCGGGGTCGGCACTTGCGGGCGGGCGTCAGGAAATCCGCCGTGGACTGGGCGTTTGTGAAGATCAGGTCCGCTCGCTCGCGGATCATTTCGTACCCGGCGGCGATCAGCCCGCGTCGATCACGGATCACGGGATGGTTCAGCCAGTTGTCGAGGGCGTCGAAAACGAGAAGATCGTGCGGGATCGCCTCAATCGCGCCGGTTGCAAGAGGACTCCAGAGGAAAAGAACCGCCCTTCCAAAACCAAGCTGCGCCATCGTCTTGCGAATCGTCTGATGGATGGCGGGCCGGCGGAAAACGGCGTCCCACCAGTCGCGCCCCATGAGAAGGGGCCGCACAAGGTCGCCCACGGAAATGTCGAGGACATAGCACTTCTCCGGCACGGTCTCCGTGACCCAGAAGCTCCTCCCGCTGAGAACGACCTCTCCCCCCGCAACCCGGCGGCTTCGCTTCTTCAACACGGCCTCGGCCCAGCTCACCGGCCGGTCGACGACGAGAATTCTGCCAATCTCTTCGGACCGGCGGAGGTTCTCCATGATGTGCGCGTCCCGCGTCCGAAAACCCTCCGCTTCACACTTCTTCCAATCGTGCATCGGCAGAACAACGAGATCGAACACGGGTCGGGCTCCTCAGGACAGCGTCGGACCGGTTCCCAAGATGGTCCCGCCGAAGAACCTCGGCCTCGCTTGGCAGGCCTCTTGCGGGCATCCGCAAAGCACGGCCCCATCATCGGTTGGGCGCGACTCTCGGCTTTTCAGCTACTTCGTGAGCTCCGCGAGTTCGGAACAGGCCTCTTGCATCCGGGCAAGACATTCTTTCGCCTGGTCTCGACCTTCGCCGGCTTTGTCCGGTTCCTCGTCGAGGCGTCGCGCCAACGTTCCCAGATCCTCCGACAGAACGCGAGCGATGCCTCGCGCTTTGTCGCGCCGCGCTCGGAGCGAATCGATCATGTCGTTGAGATCGCCGGCCAATTCCTTGAACTCGTCTCGTTTGCGCAACCGGATCACGGGCACGTCATAATCCCCCGCCGTTACGGACTTGGCGACGCAGGCAAATCGGTAGATCGGCCCGGCGATCGTGTGGGTGGTGCGAAAGACGATCCAGGCCAAGACGGCCACACAGACCCCAAGAGCAAGCACACCCTTGACCGAACTGAAGGGCGATGCGATGTACTTGGTCCAGATCGCCGTCTCCGGGTCGGCCGTTTCCATGCTCAGAGCGGTCAGGAAGTACACATTGACAATGCAAACATAACTGGCCAAGACCGCGAAGGCCGTCAGGAAGACCCATCCCAGCAAGTAGAATTGGAAACGCTTGTTGATCAGGTACCGCCGACGTTTTCTCTTGCCTGACACTCTCGCGCCGTTCATGGTTGCTCCTTTCGAATCAGGACTTCCCTGTGATCGCTCGCCGAACGGCCGACTGCCCGAAGCCGGCTTCGCGGCGCAGTCCTCTATCCCTCGAACAACGTGTCGGCGATGAAATCGCCCAAGGAGCGACAGACCAGTGTCGTGCCGTCGTCCTGGACGAGGAAGAGGTAGTCGGCCGATTTCTCGTACCTCAACGCCAACGCCATGGGCGTGCGAGCGGGAAAAAGAATGCCCCGCTTGTTGCCCCGCAACGCCATATGTTGAATAGGGGGAAGGGCGGGATCGAGCGTTTCCGATTCCCCGATTGTGTCAAGAAGGCCGGCAGTCCGAAGACGGGCGATGACTTCAGCCATTGCAGCATCTCCGGCGGAGGCAGGCGATCGCGGAGCGCTCCCCGCGGAGGTTGGCGCAGCGGCCATGCCCCCATTGGGAGACTCTTCCCCCATCTGAGAGCGGGCCGGGACGGCGGCGGGTGATTCAGCCACTTCGGACCGGCCCGCCACGGGAGTTGTCGAGGTCTCCCCTCCCGTCTGAAGACTCCGCATTATTGCCTGCTCGAAGCGTTCGGCGGCGCGCTCCTCATCTTCTCGCCGAGCCCGGGCCTTGCGGCCCGCATAGCGAATGGCCGCATAGAACGCTCCGATCCCGATGATGGCCACCAGGGCGAGTGTGGCGAGGGAGGTCAACGCGTAGGGCGAACTGCTCGGCTCGCCGGGAAGAGGTTCCTGGCCCAGAGCGTCGTTGGCGCCTCCGGCGGCGAGGAGGGCGAGCAGGCCTGCGCCGCACGCCGTCCGTTCTCTTCGGCGCAAGGGCGGGCCGGCAAAGCGCCGAGGCTGGGAACCGAGGCAACGCGGAAGGGACGATCCGTTCATGCGAGAAACCTGAGCCGGGATTTCCCATCTGGCCCTTTACAGGGCCGGTCTTCTGCGGCGATTCTCATCGTTTTCTGGCGCAGGAGCAACCCAAA
>DATKZW010000507.1:0-2278 GCA_035527775.1 Sumerlaeia bacterium
CTCCGGTACTGGTAGAGCTGATCGCGGAAGAACTCGGGCGATTCCACGCGCTCGCCGTTCGCAGCCAAACGCCCCATGGAATGCTCGTACTCGGACACTCCCGGGGCCGCCTCGAAACTCAGCGTCTCGCCCGGCAGACCGACGACCCGTTTGATGTAGACCGGTTTCGAGGGGTCGAAGCTCGGCTCCGGAGGTTTGAAGACAGCGATGTCGCCCCGTTTCGGAGGAGAGAACCAGTAGAGAAATTTGGCCACGATGATGCGGTCCTGACGGGTTTGGCGCCTGCGCATCCATCGGTCCAGGTCGTTGCCCGGATGACCCCGGCCGCCAAAATGATAGCGCTTGTTCTCCTTCAGATAGACTAGGTAGTTGTGGTTGCTTCTCACGATCATATCCTCGTCGTTGTCGCCGTCCACGTCAAAGAAGGAAACGCCCCCCGGTTCAGACCCCAGCAGGGTGGGCGTCATCGATCCGGAGGGGATCTTGAACAACTCCACCGCGAACAGCCGGATGAACATGGCCAGCAGGAAGGCCACCACCAGGGCGTCGGTCCATTCCGAGAGAACAGGCCAGAACCCGCGCGGTTCGCCGGGGGGCGCCGGCTCGCGTTGCGCGCCGCGGGAATCCTTTTTCGGCCCCGAAGGCGTATGTGGAGAAGACTTGGCGACGGCGGTCACCGAACTTCCTCCTCGCCAAAGGTCTGCAAAGCGACGCGAGCGGCACGAAAGAGGCCCGTCAGATCCGCCGCCCGAGGATGTCAACAGATTCGCCCCCGGCGGGTCAAGGGAAATCCCATCGCCAAGTAAGCCTTGACTTATTGTCTTTTCTGACACGAGAATGATCTCGCCCTGGAGGTGGGAGCGGACGCCGTGATGGGCAACAGCCGCGCGGGGCGCCTCGCGTCAGGGAGCCGCCGCCGCCGATGGGAACTCATACCATGAATCTGGACGAGATCAGGGAACTCATCTCCCTCATGCGCGAGAACCAGGTTCGGGAGATCGACCTCGAGCAGGGCAACTCGAAGGTGCGTATTGTGGTCGGCGGGGGGACCTCCTTTCCCGCTCCGGCCCATGACGCCGGCGCCGCGCCACTCTCGCCATCGACCCCTGTCGTCGTGGGGGACGGCGGGGGGGCGTCCGTCCCGGCCGCGGAGACGGCCGCGGTGTCGCACGGGCGCCCCACGGGCGAGAGCCCCCTGCCGGAAGGGGGGGATGGAGTCCGGATCGAGGTGAAATCCCCCATGGTCGGCACGCTCTACCGCGCCCCGGCCCCGGACGCCCCTTCCTACGTGGAGGTCGGGAGCGTCGTGAACGCCGAGACGGTTCTCTGCATCATCGAGGCGATGAAGCTGATGAACGAGATCAAATCTGAAATGCGCGGCCGCATCCTCGAGATTCTCGTGGAGAACGGCCAACCCGTCGAGTTCAACCAGCCGCTCTTCGTTGTGGAGCCTTTGTGAACCAGGATGGAACCCACTGCGGACGAAAGGGAGGACAGCAACCGTGAGAAGAGCCCGAATCCGTTCTCTGTCGGCCCTGTTGGCCGCCATTGTTCTGTCTGCCGGGTGCGCCGCCACCCGCCCCGTCGCTCTCAAGAACGTGATCGTCAGCTACGAGACCCAACCCGTCGCCGGCCAGCCAGCGGTGAGTTTCGGACCGAAGCGGACGGACAAAATGTTGATTTTCCCGGACCACGTCGTGTTATTCTACGAGGACCAAAGCGGGGTGTTCGTTCCGCTCGATGCGAGAATGAAATGGTTCAAGTGGTCGCGGGAATAGGGCGTCGCCGCCAGGGAGGCGAAGGACCCCCTTACGGAGGCGAAGGGCTGCCGAAGTGAGAAGCGTTGAACAGACCGCCACGGCGAAGCAGCGCGAGTTGGAGGCCTCTACGGCTGCGGGGAACGGGCAATCGGCTCTTTCCCCATCGGCCCCTCTCTTTCGGAAGATCCTCATCGCCAATCGTGGCGAGGTGGCTCTGCGCGTCGTCCGCGCCTGCCGCGACCTGGGGATTCGAACCGTGGCCGTCTACAGCGAACCGGACGCAGACTCCTTGCACGTACGCTTCGCCGACGAACACGTCTGCATCGGCCCGGCGGCCGCCTCGGAATCGTACCTGGACATCCCCAGCATCATATCCGCCGCGGAGATCACCGGCGCCGAAGCGATTCACCCGGGTTACGGATTTCTGGCGGAAAACGCTGATTTCGCTCGGATCTGCGGCGAGTGTCAGATCCGGTTCATCGGGCCAACGCCTGATATCATCACGAAGATGGGCGACA
>DATKZW010000508.1:0-2025 GCA_035527775.1 Sumerlaeia bacterium
CAAGCGCAGTCGAAGTCCCTGATGGATCTGCTGAAGCAGGACGTTTCGGTCAAGAGCGTTCACGAACTGCTGACCATGGAGATCGGTCTGTCGACCCTCACGGGAAGCGCAAAGAAGAAGAAATCCTCCCCTCTGCGCGACGCCCTGTCTCAGCCTCTCTACGTGACGGACGAGGGGGTTCGCCATATCGTGAGCGCCTGGAGGCCGCCGATTGAGGACCTGGTGAACGCCTTGGATGACGCCGCCGCCCTGGACCGGCCAAAGGCCGAGGCGCTCGGAATCGTCGGGAAAGGGCCGAGCGCCTACAACCGGCTGGTCGAGAAGGGCTATCTCAATCGCCAGACCCTCAACCAAGTCACCGCCAACTCCAAGACGCCTCTGAGGAGACTGAACCGTCTCCTCCTTGCTCTGGCGCTCCTGAAGTTCAACGACGTGCTGAGCCAGGAGGATTGCGACGAGATCCTTGACCGCTTCCGCAAGAATGGGGATGAGGAGATCCCTCGCCTCAACAAGGAAATCACCGCTTTTGTCGAATCCGAACCGGACATGCCCAGCGTGGATCCCCAGGAGGTGAATCCCGCGGACGCGTTGCGGCGCTCCCTTCCGGCGACCTTCATCCATCAGAACTTGTTTCTTCCCGTTCGCCGGAGCAAAGGGGTGCTGGAGATCGCGATGGCCGATCCCTTTTACGTGGCCTTGATCGATTCCCTTTCCCTCCTGACCGGACTGCCGGTCCTGGGATTGCACGTCCCGGAACCCGCCATTATCAGTCGCGTCAACGAGCTATTCCCGACGGAGGACGCCTCCGCGGCGGAGGCGAAGGCGGGGAGGAGACCCGCGGCGGAGGCGCCGCCGCCGTCGGAACCGTCCGCGTCGGTTGGCGGCGCTCCTCGCGAGGCGGCGCCCGAGGAGATGGCCGACAGCCGCTCCGCGGTGGAGCTGGTCAGCTCCATCATCGAAGGAGGCGTCGACCATCGGGCCACCGACGTGCACCTGGAGCCTCGCGACGGGGCCCTGCACGTCCGCTACCGGATCGACGGCCGTCTTCGCAAAGTCCTGATCGTGCCCGCCGCCCTCGTGCTTTCCGTCGTCAGCCGCATCAAGGTGCTCGCGAACCTGGATGTGACCGAACGCCGGCGGCCGCAAGACGGGCATTTCTCGCTGACCATCGGGCAAGGCGCCTTCGATTTCCGGGTCTCCACCTTGCCGACCCACTTGGGCGAGAAAGTCGTTGTCCGCATTCTGGATGCCAGTCGCGTGATGCACAGCCTCGAGGACCTGGGCATGTTGTCGGACCAGTGCAGACTGGTCGGCAGGTGGATCTCGCGTCCCCACGGCATGCTGCTCGTGACGGGCCCGACCGGCGCGGGGAAGACCTCGACTCTCTATGCCGCTCTCAACTCCGTCAACAGCGAGACGAAAAACGTCGTCACCATCGAGGATCCGGTCGAGTACCGCTTGGAGGGGATCAACCAAGTCCAGGTCGAACCGCATTTCGACCTGAATTTCGCGAGCGGCCTGCGGTCCATCCTCCGCCAGGACCCGGACATCATCATGGTGGGCGAGGTGCGCGATCCCGAGACCGCTCGCATCGCCATGCGGGCGGCGCTGACCGGTCACATGGTTTTCAGCACCTTGCACACGAACACGGCCGCGGGCGCCATCGCGACCCTGGGCCAAATGGGGATCGAGCCCTACATGGTCACGACCGCCGTGACGGGCATTGTCAACCAGCGTTTGGTGCGCCGCCTGTGCGATGAGTGCAAGAGGCATTTCACGCCCAGTCAAGCGTTGCTGCGCAGCCTGAAGATCGAAGGGAAGTCGCGCAAACGAATGTGCCGCGCCGAAGGATGCCCCTGCTGCCTCAACACCGGGTACTTCGGACGCGTGGGGGTCTTCGAACTGATGACGATGGCGGATGAGATTATCAACGCCATTCTTGAGAGGCGCAGCGAGTCGGAATTGACCGCCCTCGCCCGGCGGAGCGGATTCCCTTCGCTGTTGGAGATCGGAGTGGCCAAGATA
>DATKZW010000509.1:0-2829 GCA_035527775.1 Sumerlaeia bacterium
TCCACTCGTTGGAGACCATGCCGGGCGTCGCCGCGGGAGCGGACGGTCTCATGATCGAGATTCATCCGGAGCCCGCCAAAGCCTGGTCAGACGGCCGCCAATCGCTCAAACCTTCGAAATTCTCCCGCCTCATGGAAGAGATTCGAAGACTCGCGCCCGCCGTCGACCGCGTCGCCCCGGAACGGCAAGGCTAACCGAGGGCAAAGCACCCTGACCCTGGTTTTCTCGAGGCAAATCCCGGACGTGAAGGCCCCCACCCCCAATTCCTCTCCGCCCCCGAGACCATTTTCCCTCCGAACCCGCGTCGGGCTGATTCTGATCGCCGCCGCTTTGACGCGCGTCCTCTTCCTGGGAAGCAATCCGGCGGGCGTTTTCCACGACGAAGCGGAGAAAGGCTATTCCGCTTTCTGCCTGCTGCGGGTGGGGGGAGTCTTTGATTTCACGGAGACGACTCGCCATGTGACGGGGAACGCGCCGACGGGGTCGGTGAGGTCGCCCAGACTGCGCGCTTGGCCGTTGTTTGTCGACGTGTGGGGATCGCTCACGTCCATGGCTTACCAGTACGCCGCGCTGCCTTTCGTCGCCGTGGGAGGCCTGAACGCGTGGACCACGCGTCTGCCAGCCGCCATCGCGGGGACCTTGACGGTTCTACTGACGTTTTTCCTGGCGCGGGCGCTGGCTGACGCGGACCGCCTCCGTGCTGGGATCGGCGAGACGGAGCGGCGCGACTCAGCCGCCCCGCGGCCCGTCGCTCTGTGGGCCATGACGCTCATGGCCTTCTCGCCGTGGCACGCGATCTTCTCGCGGTGGGCTCAGCAGGGAATCTTCGTGCCGCTGTTTCTCACGGCGGGGCTGCTCGCCTTTCTGCGCTCCAGGGGGGCCCGCAAGCCCCTCCCTTTCCTCGCCGCCGGCGCACTCTTCTTCGGACTCGCCTTTTACGCCTACGCCGGCGCGCGGCCTTTCCTTCTGGCCTTTCTGCTCATGACGGCCGCAGTCTGGCGGCGCGACATCCTGCGGGGACGCCTGCGAGCGAGTCTCCTGGCCCTCCTCCTTCTTCTCCTGCTCGCCGCGCCGACGCTCCACGCCATGCTGGCGGGAGGCGGCGCCGGGCTCGGGCGGTTCGAGAGGATCTCGATCTTCGGGATCGACCTGCCCCTCCGCCTGAAGATCCTGCTCTTCGCCAGGAACTACCTCGCGCACTTTTCTCCCCAGTTTCTCTTTCTGACGGGGGACGCCCTCGGCCGCCACGGCCTGCGCGGATTCGGCGTGATGCTCCATGTCGAGGTCTTTCTCCTCGTGGCGGGCCTGATTCTCGCCGTCAAACGCCGTACAACCGCCGACCGGTTTCTTCTGGGGTGGTTTCTCCTCTATCCCCTCAGTGCGGCGCTGACGCGGGAAGGCATTCCGCATGCCTTGCGCACCCTTCCCGCCGTTCCCGCCCCGCAGATCCTGGCCGCCATGGGCGCCGTGCAGATCCTTGACTGGCTTGAAGATAAAGGCGGAATCCCGGCTCGCAGAATGGGCCAGACGCTCTACGGACTCAACGTGGCGGCGTTCTTGGCCGCTTTATTCCTCTACTTCCCTCATTACTCAGGTCCCCTCTTCGAATACGGCGTCGGCCAAGCCTTCCGGGCCTTTCGCCAAGCTCGGGGGGAGGAGGATCGGGAAGCGGAGGGCCGCGGGGCGGCGGAGAGTGTGGCACAGCCGCCCTCGGCTGTGTCTGACGGCCGCGGGGCGGCGGAGGGCGGCAGGGCGGCTGAGGGCCGACGGATCTACGTTCTTGCCGATACGCTCCCTCAGGCGCCGACGCGCCTGCCGTACGTGCCGGAACTCTACCATTTCCATGGGAGGACGCCGCCGGAGGTCCTCTACCGGCAAGGCGTCGAGGGAGCGGCGGTTCAGCTTCTCGTCAGTCCCCCCGATCCGGCCCGGCTGGTGGAACGCCTGAAACGGGGCGACGCCCTGCTTGCAAGCCGAGCCGCGTTCGATCTCTTCTACGGGAACAGATCAAGCATTCTGGGGTCTTTCGAATTGCGCGCCATTCGCTGGGCGCCCAAGCCGTTTTCCAAGCAGTCGGTCGGGTACCTGACGCTTCTGCTAAGAAAGGACGCCCCAGCCCCTTGACGGGGCGGCGTGGCGCGAATTCGACGGCCCTTGTATGGGACCGGACGGGATTCTTGACCTTCCGCTCGGGATCTGCTTTAGTGTTTGGCACGGGGGCCGCGTGAGCGGCTGCGGGCCGCCCGAGCGGCTCCTGGACGGGAAACCGGAGGGGAATCCATGCTGATGTCGCGAGGTCTTCTTTACAGGTCCTCTATCGCCGTTCTTGTCGGGACGGTCGTCCTGTCCGTCTCGCCGGGGGCGCGCGGCCAGGCGCCGTCGGCGTCCGACGTTGTCTCGTCGAGCTCCGCCTCACCGGCCTCGCCGGGGCAGCCCTCAGGCATCGCTCAGAAGGCGCCCGCTCCTGCAACGGAACCGGATCTTCCGTCAACGCCCAGCCTCCGGAACGACTCTCCGACCTCGGAAGTGTTGGCGCTTCTGAAGCGGATCGAGGAGCGGCACGGGAATCTGAAGACCCTCCAGGCGGAGTTTGACCAGGTGAAGGTCTCCGAAACCTTCGCTGACGAGACCCGCTCGCACGGTTCGCTTCTGCTGGAGATGCCCGACCGCCTGCGTTGCGAGTATGACCGGCCGGATCCCTCTACAATCCTTTTTGTGGATGATGCCCTCTATCAGTTCGTGCCCGCCATCAAGCAGGTGGACAAGTGGCGATTCAGGACCAAGGCCGAGGCCCAAGAGCAGCTGAGACTCCTGCTTCTGGGATTCGGC
>DATKZW010000510.1:0-6989 GCA_035527775.1 Sumerlaeia bacterium
GGAAGGCGTTTCCGCGGCCGAGATCGCCGAGAAATACGCGAAGACGTTCTTTGAGTCCGCCGCCCAGCTCGGCGTCCGAGAGGCCGACTTCCATCCGCGCGCGACCCAGTACGTCGAGCAGATGATCGACTGCGTCCGACGCCTGATCGGAAAAGGATGCGCCTACGAGGCGCAGGGCGACGTGTACTTCCGCGTGAGCCGGTTCAAGGAATACGGCAAGCTCTCGGGCCGCAAGATCGACGAGCTCCTGAGCGGCGCGCGGGTCGAGGTGTCGGAGAAGAAGGAGAGTCCCGTTGACTTCGCCCTCTGGAAGGCGGCCAAAGAAGGCGAGCCGTCCTGGCCGAGCCCGTGGGGCCCGGGCCGCCCCGGCTGGCATTTGGAGTGCTCCGTGATGTCCATGGACCTCTTGGGCGAGTCGTTCGACATACACATGGGCGGGCCGGACCTGATTTTCCCGCACCACGAGAACGAGATCGCCCAGAGCGAGGCGCTCACGGGAAAGCCATTCGTCAAGTACTGGATTCACAACGGCTTCCTCAACATCGACGGCGAGAAAATGTCGAAGTCCCTCGGCAACTTCTTCACCATCGACCAAGTGCTCGAGCAATTCGAACCCTCCGCCGTTCGGTTTTTCCTGCTGAGCGCCCACTATCGAGTCCCGCTCGATTTCTCCGACGCGGCGCTCAGGGAAGCCGCCTCGGCTCTCGGGCGTCTGCGCCAGGCGCGCGTCAACGCCCGGCGGCTGGCCGAGCAACACTCGACCCAGGACGTCTTCCGGGTGGAGGAATTCGCCGTGACGAATGCTGCGGAGAGATTGCAGTCGTCTTTCGTTGAGGCGATGAACGACGATTTCAACACCCCCCGAGCCCTCGCCGCCCTCTTCGAGGCCGCCGGGCGGATCAATCAGATCCATCACAAGGCGATCGAGATTGGAAAATCCGGGGGCCGGATCGACGACGCCGATCGCGCCGAGGTCGCTCAGCTCGATGAGCTCCTCGACGAACTCGCCTCGGGCGTTCTCGGCCTGGATCTCAGCGAGCCGCGGCCCGAAGGGGTCGCGGATCTGAGCGGCCAGCTCCTCGATCTCCTGATCGAGGCCCGCTCCATGGCCCGCAAAGAAAAGCAATGGGCCTTGGCCGACCGGATCCGCGACGGCCTCGGGGAGATCGGCTTCCAACTCATCGACCTTCCATCCGGAACGGAGTGGCGCCGGATTTGAGTCCGTCTGGGAACCCCGCGCCGACCTCGCATGGCGGCGTGAGACGGGGACGACGGGGAAGAAGCCATGGCATCTCTTGGGCGAATCGTCATCTTCCTTTTCTCCGCGACGCTGACGGCGTTCCTCGCGGGCGCCTCGCTGGCCATGGCGGCGTTGTGGGCTCTCCTGCAAATGAGCGGCCGCGACCTGTCTTTGAACCGCGCGACAGTCCCCTACTGGCCCGAGTTCCTGCCCCCTATCGACGTTTATGCCTGGGGCGCGCCCTTCTACCTCGCCGGCGGCGTGGCGCTGCTGTTTGTGGCTCTTCCTCTCAGTCTTGCCTTGCTTGAGGAGGCGTACCTCGCCCTCCCCCGGTCGACCGAAGTCTCGACGTAGGAACTCTCCAACCTTATTGCCAATGGGCAGGGGTCTTCCGTCTTGGGCTTCATAGGGTGGCCGAGGCCGGTCTCGGCAACTGGTCCCAAGTTCTTCCCTCGAGCCGTCTGCCGGCCTTCTTCCTGTTGCGGCCTCCCCATTGCTTGAAAAAGAAGGGCACGTTCGCGGCAAGGCACTGATCGCGGACACTCGCAACCCAAGCGGGCGCCACCGGCCTCGCCTTGGGTCCGGATTCGCCACCGGCGATCACCCAGTCTATTCCATCGAGTTCGAGATTTCGGATTGGCCCCAGCAGAGGCTCGAGGGAAACAAACTTCACCTGGGCCCGCGCTTCACGAAGATCGTCAATGCGCCAGGTGAAATCCTCGGTCTCCACGCTTACCCCCAGCCAAACGTTCGGCCCGAGCGGAAGCCTATGGCTAAGCCGCCTCATGCGCTCCGATCGCTTGGTGAGGGCCTGGAATCGATGCCAGTGGGCGCGGCGCATCACATCGGCGATTCGCTGGATGAACTCGAACGGAACGGCCTCGTGAAAGAGATCGCTCATCGAGTTGACAAAGATGGCCCGCGGCTTTTTCCATCGAACCGGCAGATCCAATGTGTGCTCATGCATGGCGATCTCAAACCCTCTCGCGTAGTTTGGCTGTCCCATTGCCTCCAAGCGCTTGGCCATTCGTTCCGCGTAGCAGTATCGGCACCCCGGACTTACCTTTGTGCAGCCCGTGAGCGGATTCCATGTGGAGTCGGTCCATTCAATTGCCGATTTCGTCGCCATTGCTAGGCTCCTCGATGCCGGTACTTCTTGAAGATGTGGCCAACGATGTGTTTCGCAACCGGTTTCTGGGAGGCGAAGAACAGGTAGTACACGACGGCGCCCTTGCTGTTCCTCATGGCGATTGGCTTGGGCACATGCTGGAACTTCGCGACCTTCTTCAGCCGGATTCGAAAGGCTTCCGCCACCGACTCGTTGTCCTTCTTCTCCTCGAGGTGGAAAAGATCTCTTTCGGTGGTGTAGGCCGCTTCGCGCCAGGATTCGTCTCCCCACCAGGCGTTCATCCGCTGGATGTCCGCAGGATCCACCCGTTCCGGCTCACGCCAGAGAACCTTTCTGTTTATGTCCGCCACCGGGAAGTTCAGAAATATGTCGATGCTCCTCATCTCCCCCGCCGTGCGCATCACGTTCCAGTTCAGGTGCAGACCGTAAGGGTCCAGCAGGCAAAGGCCTCTGCGGTAATCCTCATATCGGACTCTCGGAAAGACATCGCTTAGCAGGAGGTCGTTGCAGTCGCCCTCGTAAATCGAAACGTCCTCCCTCTCCCCCAGGAGGTCCCGCAAGTTCTGCGCCTTGCTCGGATTCAAGTCAATGAGGTGATACTCTCGAAAAGGCGGCTCGACCAGGAGAGCGTTCAACGGGCTTCCCGGCACGAATTCCTTGGTGGCTCTGGAGATGGCAACTCCGGGGCCCGCGAAGGCGTCTATGTACACGTGGTGCAAGGCGGGATCCCTCTGTGCGCTCAAGATCTTCGAGTACGCCGAAGCGTATTCTTTGATGATCTGGCGTTTCACTTCCGACCAGTAGCCAATCTCGTCAAACTGCAACGTTTCGCTACGAGGCATCCGAGTGGATTCCTTTTGAGGATCGCGGAGGGCTCCGGCCGGGACAGGCGATCACCCCGTACCGGCGTCTCCAGGTTGGATTGTACCAGTCTCCGTCAAGGGATGCACGAAGAAAATGCAAAGACATGCCGCGGTTTTTCCAACGGCCGCCTTCCTCGAGGAGTCTCTCCTGAAACACGAAGCGATTGAATGCCGCCGGGTCGTCCTTGCAGACGAGCGCGCAAATGTGGCCGAACTCCTTTCAGGGACGTCTCCTGCATCTGAAGCACCCTTCCATGTGATCGTCCACTAGGCCGCAGGCCTGCATGTAGGCGTAGCAGATCGTGGGGCCGACAAACCGGAAGCCGCGGCGGCGCAGGTCGCGCGACATGGCCCGCGACTCCGGCGTCGTGGCGGGAATGTCCTCGAGCGTCGCGGGAGGCCTGTCCGGGCGAAGGGTCGCATAGTCGGTGAACCGCCAGATGTAGCGATCGAAGCTGCCAAATTCCTCCCGCGTTTCGAGAAAGCATCCGGCGTTGGCGATGGACGCCTCGATCTTCGCCCGGTTCCGGATGACGCCTGGATCGGAAAGAAGGCGGGCGACGTCTTTCGGGCCGTAGCGCGCGACGCGTTCGACGTCCCAGCGATCGTACGCCCTCGCGTATCCCTCGCGGCGCTTGAGAATCGTCAGCCAGCTAAGACCCGCCTGCGCCCCTTCGAGAATGAGCATCTCGAACAGCCTCCGCTCATCGTGGACGGGCACGCCCCATTCGTCGTCGTGGTAGGCGATGTAGAGGGGGTGGGAAAGACACCATGAGCATCGGCGCCTTTCGCTGGAGAAAGACTTGACGTTCATCATGAAGGAACTCCCCGTTGACATTGCGCCGTTCGGCGCGCGCGACGTTCCGCCGTCGCGACCTTTATACTCCGCACGGCCGGCCTTTCCCAGCGCGTTGGAGATCTCGCGGACGAGGGGAACGCAAGGCGCGCGCGCAATCAAAGGCGACGACGCGCGTCGCCGCGTCGCGCGTCGCTCTCCTCAGGAAGACGACGGAGAAAAAAAAAGTGCGCGAAGTTTTCATTTCATCTTGACAAAGACCATGCGCTTTCGCGAAAAAGGATGTGGCTCGACGATCGCGTCGAGTGTCGCGTGACGAAACAGTCGAGCCGTTTGAGTTGTTCAAGCCGGGTTAAACATTTTCTTTCCGATAGCGCCGCGGATGTCTCCGATCGACGACGAAGCCTGGGACCGGCCCGAACAACTCAAACAACGGGTGTGTAACGGGCATCCATTTTGCACGGAAGGGGTGAACTGAAAATGGCTAAGAAGAAAGTCGCCAAGAAGAAAGTCGCCAAGAAGAAAGTCGCTAAGAAGAAAGTCGCCAAGAAAAAGGTGGCCAAGAAGAAAACAGCCAGAAAGCGCTGAACGAGGCCGTCTGAGACGGCCGGCGCATCGGCGCGAAGCCGAGCGTGATGTCATCCCGGCCCGATCCCTGAGCGCGGCGGCAGGAATCGACCCCGGCTCGGTTCTTCTCCAGGCGAAGACGCCGAATGTCTGTGAGAATAGGGGCGTCCGATCTTTCGGGCGCTCCTCTTCTTTCTGGGCGAATGGACCGACGGATCCGACGGCGTAGTTCGTCGTCCCGTCAAAGCGCGACGCCATGCATGGATGGATCCTCACCATCTCCCCGACCATCAAGCTGGGCGTTGCTCTGGTCGGGATCGTCTCCCTCATGCGCGGCCGCGTTCCCATGGGGGCCGCTCTGCTGGTCGGGGCCTTGCTGCTCGCCCTCTTCTTCCCGATGCCGTGGTCCGTCGCCGCTGAGGCGGCCGTTCTCGGCCTGATCGACGATCAAGCGATCTTTCTGCTCCTCATCGTTGTCGGACTCCTCGTTTTTTCGGCGGCCCTGAATGAAACGGGGCAGATCCAGCGCATCATCGAGTCTTTTCAGGCTCTCGTGGGGACAAGCCGCATGGGACTGGTGGCGTTTCCCGCTTTGATCGGCCTCCTGCCCATGCCCGGAGGGGCCATCTTCTCCGCCCCCATGGTCAAAGCCTCCGTGGAGGAGGCGGATCTCTCGCCCGCTCGCGTGATGGCGGCCAATTACTGGTTCCGCCACGTCTGGGAATACTGGTTTCCTCTCTATCCCGGCGTCATCACCGCTCTGACGTTGACCAAGATGCCGACCGCGAAGTATATCCTCGTTCAATTCCCCATGACGTTGTGGTCCCTCGCCTGGGGATACGCGATCATTCTGCACAGCATCCGCTTGGACAAGGTTCGCCGTCGCGACTACTCTGGGGCCGGCCTGGCGCGTTTTCTGCGCGAGCTCAGCCCCATTTTGATCGTCGTGGTCGCCGTCATCGCGCTCTCTCCCCTTGCCGATGCCGCGACCCGGCTCTTGGCTTCGGAAAACATGGTGCTGCGCCACTCCGCCATCCTGGCGGCCGTGACCCTGGCAATGGCTTGGCTTTTCCGGCGGCGCGGCCTGACTTGGCGCACGTTGGGGCGCATCTTCTTCCGCCGCCAGATCCTCGACATGGCTTTCCTCGTCTTCGGACTCATGGTTTTCAAATCTATCCAAGATGCCTGCGGCGCCACCGCGGCTCTGCGCGACGAACTCACCGGCAAGAACGTCCCCTTCGTTCTCGTGGTCGCCCTCTTGCCCTTTGCCACCGGACTCGTCATCGGCGTCGCCGTCGGTTTCGTGGGCGCCAGTTTTCCGCTCGTTATCGCCTTGGTCGCCGCCGTTCCGGAAACGGAGCGGCTCGCCTATTACTTCCTGGCCTACGTCATGGGCTACGTGGGCATGATGCTCTCGCCCGTTCACCTCTGCCTCGTCATCACCAACGAGTACTTCAAGTCGCGGCTCCTGCGGGTCTACGCGTTTCTGATCCCCCTCTCGCTGTCCGTCGTCGTCTTTGGCGGGGGGCTCTTTGCGCTCTACCTTTGGATCCTGCGGTGACGACGCCCTCCCCGCGGGGGCGCGCCGGCCCTTTCCGCGTGCGGAGACTGTGCTTGAAGTCGGACGCGCAATCCGCTACGATGAGCGCCGTCTCGGGGCTTTGCCTGGGAAAGGGTCCCGAAATCGTCGCCGGGGACAAGGGACGCCGACCCGAGCAAACCCGGTTCTCCAGCAGGACGGCGGCGCGCCGGCCGACCCCCGGCGGGAAGAAGAGAGGTCTGAGGCATGTCGCGCAAGGTGGCGCTCTATCCGGGCACTTTCGACTGCTTGACGTACGGGCACCTGAACCTGATCGAGCGATGCTCGCGGCTCTTCGACCGCGTGATCGTCGCCGTGGCCGCCAACACGGACAAGGCGCCTCTCTTCACGGTCGACGAACGCCTCGGCATGCTGCGCAAGGCGGTGGACGGCCTGCCCAACGTCGAGGTAGATCAGTTCGACTGTCTGACGGTTCAGTACGCCCGTCGCCGCGGCATTCATTTCATCATTCGGGGATTGCGGGCCGTGTCGGACTTCGAGTCGGAACTGCAGATGGCGCTCATGAACCAGCGCCTGGCGCCCGAGATCGAAACGGTCTTCTTGTCCCCCGGGCTCGGTCATGAGTTCGTCAGCTCATCGTTGACCAAAGAGATCGTGGCCAACGGCGGCGACATCTCCACCGTGGTCCCGCCCCACGTCGAGCGCGAGCTGCGCAAGAAACTGGGCAAACCCAATTCGGGCCTTGACACGGGGGCGGATCGTGTGAAGGATGAGGAGGCTCCGAGAGCGGCCCAATCGAAATCCCGAAAGGGGGGAGGTGCGGAACCATGACGACTTTGGCGGCGATGGCAATC
>DATKZW010000511.1:0-4843 GCA_035527775.1 Sumerlaeia bacterium
GCGCGGGGACCGGGTTCGTGCGACCGGGGCGCGAATGGTTCTCATGGTTCTGATGGCGGGAGTGGCGCTCGTCGCCGCCTATTCGCCGTGGTTGGCGCGGGCCTTCGTGTACTGCGGCTCCCCGTTTCCTCCTCTCACGCACCCCCGCACGGAGCCCCTCCGCGCGCGCCTCACCCTCCCGTGGTTCGGCGCGGGCGGCCTCGAAGAGGCGGTCGGGGACCGTGAGGCGGTCAGGGACCGTGAGGCGGTCGGGGACCGTGAGGGCCGGCGGGCCATCGCCCGTTTCATGTCCGAGAGCCATCGTCCGGCCTCCGTTCTGTCGCTCGCCTACGCGCGTTCGCTCGCGGCGCGCGCGCCCGAGGCGGGAGCGCTCCTTCTGGGCGCCGCCATCCTGCTCGCCGTCTCGCCTCTGAGCGACCGCCGGCGGCGGGGCGTGGCGATTCTCGCCCTGGCCGGGTACCTCGTGTGGAACAGCGTCCCCCATGCGGCGGATCGCTTCCTGGCGCCGATCGTCCCGGCGCTGGCGGCGGCCGGCGTCTTGGCCGTTGACGACTTCGCGCGCGCATTCCCGCGATGGGGACGGTGGAGCGCTTTGCCGTTCGCGCTCTGGGTCGCGTTCCTCATTTACGTGCAGACGCTCCAGAGCGTGTCTTCGGGGTGGTTGACGGCGGGACTCGGCGGCATGACGCGCGAGGAGTTCCTGGAGAAGCAAACCGGCGTTACGGGGCGGTTCCTGAACGCCATCAACGCAGCCGTCGAGAACCATCCCAATCCCCGCGTCCTTCTCGTTTACGAAGCGCGCTCAGGGGCCGTCACACCACGAGCCGGCGTCGTCTCGAATACTGTCTTCGATCCAAGTCCCCTTTGGACGCTCCTGCGCGCGCCCCAAGGCGAAGACCCGGAGAGAGTCCTTGAAGCCCTGCGATCTCGCGGAATCACCCACGTGGCCGTGAACGAAGTCGAACTCGCCCGCCTCCTGGCGACCTACCCCGCAACGCCCGCGCGCGCGGACCCGGCCTGGCGACGCGCCGACGGCTTGCCGGCGACGCCAATGGGTTTCCAGCCCGCTTTCCTGGCGTTGCGACGCTACTACCCTCCCTACTACTACTTCGGCGCCGGAGGGGAGGCGGTCGGGGACCGTGAGGAGGGAGAAGTCCTGCTGCGGCGTCTCGATCGTTTCATGGGCCTGATCCGCCAAAATGCGATCTGGGAGGAGGAGATTGGCCCTTTCACGGACCCCACCGACCCCGTCGGCCCCGTCCGCGCCCGGCTCTGGGTGGCCCAACTGGATCGTGACGCCCGGATGCGGATCAGTGGGAGCCCGTAATCCTCGCGCGCGCCCGGCGCGCGTGGGCCCTTTCCCCTTGCAAGGGGGAAGCGGCGTATGGTTATCTTTCGGACGGAACGCCGTTCCAATGGCGGCGAAAAGAGGCGCCCAGGGCGCGGGAGGCGACGCTCCATGTCCCGGCAAATCGGAATCGTATTGGGAAGCTACAACGACGTGAAGCGGATGAAGCCGGGACTCGATCGGCTCGAAGCGCTTGGGGTCCCTTTCGAGATGTGCATTGCGTCGGCCCATCGTACGCCCGGGCGGTTAGTGGAATGGCTGGGGGGGGCGGAGTCGCGGGGCGTGCGCGTCATTATCGCGGGGGCGGGCGCCGCCGCACACTTGCCGGGAGTTGTGGCCTCGAAGACGCTCCTGCCCGTGATCGGGGTCCCCTTCGACGCTTCTGCGCTCAAAGGAGTTGACGCTCTTCACTCGATCGTCCAGATGCCTCCGGGCATTCCCGTTGCGACCGTGGGGATCGACGGCGCCGAGAACGCGGTCATTCTCGCGCTCCAAATCCTGGCCCTTCATGATGAGACCATCCGGGAAAAGCTGGGGGACTATCGGGGAGCCTGGCGAGACAAGATCGCGGATCAGAACGTGAGGCTTTACGCGGAGTACCCCGACGCTCGCCCGGCCGACGAGGGATGGGGCGTCCCTCAAGGTCCTCCGCAACCGGCGCCGTGCGCTCCAGCGGACTCGACCGCGCCTCACGCGCCTCACGGACCCCGTCCGCCCGCTCCTCCCGATACAGCCAAGCCAGCCCGATCGTCTGCCGGCTTGGATGGAGCGGAGCCGGGGTTGCGCGCACGCGGCGCGATCCGTCGAGTCAATCCCGAAGCGCCCGAAGTGAGCATCATCGAGGAGGCGGTCGACGTCCTCCTGGATGGCGGAGTTGTGGCGGCGCCGACCGATACGGTCTACGGTCTCGTCGCCGATGCAACGAACCCGGAGGCGGTCGAGAGGCTTTACCGGATCAAACAGCGCGACCGCACCAAAGCGATCGCGGTTCTGATCGATACGATGAAGATGTTCAGGAGATTGACTGAGACAGTGGGGCCGGCGGTCGAGGATCTTCTGGAGCGGCGCTGGCCCGGCCCCTTGACTTTGGTGGCCCGCAAACGAAGAGCCGTAATCAGGGCCGTCACGAGCACCCAGACCCTCGGGTTGCGCATGCCTGACAACCTGGTCGCCCTTGGCCTAATCAGCATGATGGCGCGTCCCCTTGCCGCAACGAGCGCCAACCTGAGCGGAGATCCCCCCGCCAACACCGCCGAGGCCGTGGCTGCGCGCTTTGGCGGTTCGGTGGACCTCATCCTTGACGCCGGACCGGCGGGAAGCGGCCAAGCGTCGACGGTTCTCAACGTTGTCGACACGCCCTACCGGATTCAGCGCGAGGGCGCCGTGGTTCTCGCCGAGCTGAAAGAAGCGCTCGGCGACTTGCTGGCCGAGTAGGACCTCTTCAGGAGACGTGCAGATCCGGACTCCTCTTCCGGTTCCTCCCCAGTTGGCTCATCTCATGCAGGGCCCAAACCGAAAAAAGGACGGCGAAACGATGGGAGACTCTTCGAAGGCCTCAGCCTCCCCGACGGGATCTCGAGACGCACAAGCTGCCGGAGACGGAACTCTGAGGGCGTGTGCGAAGAACCTCCGGAGGAATGTGGGGGAAAGGTGGCATGGGCGTCCCGTCCATGTTTTCTCAAGAGTCCACGGGCAGGATGCCCGTGCCACTTCGCCAACCTCTCTCTTGTCCGCACACGCTCTGAGGCCGGGTCCATTGCGATGGCTCGTCCTGGCGTTGGCTACGGGTTTCGGCACGGGCTTGAGCCCCGTTGCCCCGGGAACCGCCGGCTCGCTGATCGGCGTTTTCCTTTTCTGGTACATGGCCCCGCCTTACGGCGGCTGGCTCGCCTACGTTGCCGCAACGATCGTTTTCATCGGCGTGGCCATTCCCGTTTCAACCGCCGCCGAGGAGATTTATGGCAAGAAAGACGACGGCCGCATCGTGATCGACGAGGTCGTCGGTTTCCTCGTGGCCATGCTCTGGGCGCCCCATAATCTCCGAGCGCTCGCCGTGGGTTTTCTTCTCTTTCGCTTCTTCGATATCGTCAAGCCCCCGCCCGCGAGAAAACTGCAGGACTTGCGAGGCGGCACAGGCATCGTGATCGACGACCTTCTGGCGGGCGTCTACGCCTGCCTTGCCCTGCACCTGCTTTGCCTCCTCACGGATCCCGTCCGCATTTGGCATTGGGTTGCCACGTAGAGCCGGGACTGGCGCCGCCGCGTGGGGGGGGGGCGTCTCCGAGGGGCGAGTAAACCGAGTAGATTCCCCCGCTCGCCGAGGGAACGTGGTTCTCGGCAGCGAGAGAGACTTCACCTCAAGACACGTCACCGGGACCCGATGACCCGGTCGTAGACGTCCATGACCTGCTCGGCGTGTCGAGCGATGGAGAAATGGGACTCGACGCGCGCGCGGGCGCTCTCTCCCATGGCCCGGCGGCGCTCAGGGTTCTGGGCCAGTTCCCGCAGTCGGTCGGCCAGGAGCGCGCCGTCGTCGTCCTCCGGGATCAGGTAGCCGGTCTCATCCTCTTCGATCAGTTCGGGAATTCCGCCCACGCGCGACCCGATGCTGGGCACGCCCAGCGCCCCGGCTTCGATGATGGTTCGGCCGAAGCCTTCGTCGTCCGAAATGAGGACGTTGACGTCGCAGGCCTGGTAGAGCGGCGCGATATCGCGCGTGAAGGGCAGGAACCGGACGACTTCTCGGAGTTCTTCGCCCGCCGCCGCATTGCGCAGGCCCTTCTCGTAGTCCCCGTCGCTCCGCCCGCCGCTCCCGACAATCAGGACCCGCAGGGGAAGGTCTCGGAGCCGGGCCGCGGCGCGGAGCAAGAGGTGCTGGCGCTTGCGCGGCGTCAGAAGGCCGAACTGCCCGACGACGAAATCCTCTTCTCCCAGTTCCAGACATCGGCGCGCCTCGGACCGGCTGACTCGGGGGCGAAAGGCTTCGAGGTCCACGCCATTGTAGACCACCTCGACGCGCTCCCGCCAGTCGGGCCAGACCTCGAAGTGGCGCGCCGCGGCCTGGGAAACGCACAAGATCCGCGCCGCTCGCCGGAGGTCGTAATTGCGGATCTGGCGGGGCGTGATCGACAGCCGCATGTGCGAAACCACCGGGATCCCCCCCTTCACGGCGCCCCTCCGCGCTCGCTTCGCGGCGCGGACGGCGTAAGGGCAGGGATAGAACTCGTTGCAGTGAATCAGGTCCGCCCTCTCCGCGCGCGCCAGGCGCGCAAGCTGAACGATTCGAAGGGGCCTTGCCAACATGTAACGCCCCTTGCGCCACCACCCGAGAAAAAGAACGTGCGTGCTTACGCCCGCCTCGCGCAACGCGTCCACCAGCGCCCCTTCACGTTGCGCCACGACGACGGGGCGGTAGCGCGCCGGGTCCAGGTTTGTCGCGAGCTCGAGCAGCGAGCGCCGCGCGCCGAGAAGGCGGGAACTCGGGGTGACGTAGAG
>DATKZW010000512.1:0-3032 GCA_035527775.1 Sumerlaeia bacterium
CGCCGACTCGCCCAGGAGCATGCGCGTCAGGCAGACGACGGTCGAGGAGTCAAGTCCTCCCGACAGATTCACGCCGATGGGCTCGTCGGTATTGAGGCATAGACGCACCGAGTCCTGGAGAAGGGCTTCGAGGCGATCGACAAACCAGTCTTCGTCGCGCTCCTCGTCGATCTCGAAGGAAACGTCCCAGTAGCGCGCGACGCGCGGTTCCTCGCCGAGTTTGAGGACGAGGTTGTGCGCCGCTTCGAGCCGCTGCACGCCTCGGAACAGGGTCTGGGCGCCCGTGCAATACTGGAAGGTGAGGTACTGGCGCAGCCCGTCGAGGTCGAGGTCGGCGCGGATCGCGTCGGCGGCGATGAGAGCCTTGACTTCCGAGGCGAAGGCGAAGGTCTCGCCGTCCCATGAGTAGTAGAGCGGCCTGCTCCCGAGGCGGTCGCGCGAGCACAGGAGCGTCCGCTTTGGGCTGTCCCACAAGGCGAAGGCCCATGATCCGTTGAAGCGCTCGACGCATTGAGGGCCCCATTCGCGGTAGGCTGCGATAATGACCTCGGTGTCGGTCCGCGTGCGGAAGCGATGGCCCTTCTGCCGCAGTTCGCGAGCGATGTCGTCGAAGTTGTAGATGCCGCCGTCGAACGTCACGGCGACCGCGCCGTCCTCGGTCACCATCGGCTGGCGGAGGGTTTCGATATCGATCGTCGCGGCGAGACGGTGCCCTAAGCCGCACGCGGCCCCCGCGCCGCACGCAGCCCCTGCGCCGCATCGGTCGCCCGAGTCCGTCCACTTCCCCTCGGCGTCGGGGCCGCGGTGCGCGATGGCCGCCAGCATGGCCGAGAGTCTTCTTTCCATCGTCTCGCGGGAACGAGGATCCACATAAACGAGACCCGCAATGCCGGACATTTCTCAGACCCCCAGTTCTTCGTACCACTCGAGCAGTTTGGCCGCCTGTGTTCTCCACGAGAATCGGTCGCGAGCCGACGCAAAAGACTCGGGGGCGAATTCTCGCCCTTCTCGGCGTGAAAGGCAATCGGAAAGCGCGCGGGCGATCTCGGCGGGCGAGTTCATCGGATACACCCCGCCGATTCCGCATTCACAGATGATCCGACGCAGCTCCGGCAGATCGCTCGCGCAGACTGGGATGCCCGCCTCGATGTACTCGAAGAGCTTGTTCGGCGTGCAGTAGCGATTGTTCAGCAAGCGGCCGCCTTGGTAGGGAATCACGCCCACGTCGGCGGCTCGCACGAAATCGAGAAGACGGTCCTGGACCACCCAGGGCCCGAAGTATACGTTG
This sequence comes from Sumerlaeia bacterium, assembly GCA_035527775.1. GTDB lineage: Bacteria > Sumerlaeota > Sumerlaeia > UBA8349 > UBA8349 > DATKZW01. The sequence goes on from DATKZW010000512.1 coordinate 1,289, forward strand.
TCGATCCGCTTGCGGCGGCAGAGGCGCTCCAAGGCCGTTCGTTCCGATCCATCGCCGAGGAGAAAAAGCCGCGCCCGCCCCCGCAGTCGCGGAAAAGCGGCGACGAGGTTCTTCAGGTTCCGGTTGAGGGAAAGGTTTCCCTGGAAAAGGACCTTGGCTCCATCGCCGGGCGGCGCTCGGAAATAAGTGAGAAACTCGTTCTCTGAAAGAGCCGTTCCGGAGGAACCGGCGCCATAGCTGTTGTAAAGCGCTCGCGGGCGCGCCACGGAGTAAAGATCGGCCATCTCTCGGGCGATGGACTCGTTGACTGTAATAATCAGATCCGCTTCCTCAATGGCGCGGCGCTCGATGCGAGTCCAGTAGCGCTGAAAGCTCCGGTTCGCGCTTTGGAACGGGAAGAACTCGTGCGAGTCGTAAACGAGTCTCGCCTTGGGGCAGTCGCGCTCTCGGATTTCCGCGCCCGCGGGGAGAGTTTTCAGGTCGTGACAGTGGACCGCGTCGTAGCAATCCCCGGGCGCGTTGCGCAGGAAATAGGCGGTGTTATGGGGAGAGGGCCCCTCCCCGAATCGGTACCACATGCTCTGAGCCGCGTCGTAGAGTCCAGCCGGAAGCCGCTTGGCCAGGCGTCGAGCGACGCTCGGACTCTCGAAGGAATCGCTCTTCTGCACGACGACGCGAACCCTCGGATCCAGTCCTTCCGCCGAGAGTCGAGTTGGGACAGAGACGAGAATGAGATCGCGCCCGGATGCGACGAGCGCGTTCGCCTCGGCGACGATTCGCCGATCGAGTTGCGTACCGTGGGCGGAGAGAACGAGAATCTTCGACATGAGCCTGTTGCGGCGGCGGCGTTGCGGCGGTCCCGCAACCGAGGCGGCGCGTGCGGCCAACCCTCAGTCATTTCTCGCGGACGATCTCAATCTGGTCGATGTACGCTCGTTTGCGGGGACCCCGAAAGTCGTAGCCCACCCGCACGGAGCACGGGTTCCCCTCCAGGCACTCGAAGCGGATCTCCCATGCGCTCCGGCCGATTCCAAGCAGTTTGGAGGTCGAGAACGTCTCGCCGGCGAGGATCTTCACGTTCTTTCCCTTGGCCCAGAAGGCAAGTCCCGGACGAGTTGATCGCGTGATATGGTACCGAATGACGAGAATGCCGCCCGGTTTGCAGCCTCGGAAAGTCCATTCCGTGTGAAAGAGGTCCGTGTGGCAGCCCAATCCCATTTCGAGCCGTTCGCTGAGCCCGAGTTCCACTCCCGCGCGCCGCACGTCCCGCGAGTCGCCGTCCAACTCCCCGATCTGGAGTTCTTTCCCCATCTTCTCCAGATCAATCGTGGGGTAGAGGATCTTGACGTCGTCGCTCTTCAGGAAGCCGTAGCTCTTGGCGTCGCGCAGCGCCTCTGCGGTGTAGGCTCCCCGCATGCGCTCGTTGTTGTCGACGCGGTCTCTCTTCGTGAGATCCTCCCCAATGTTACCGTACCGGTCCAACGTGGCCTGGAAAACCAGCATCCCCGCCGCTGCCGCCTCCGGGTCGGCGCGGATCTCGTCCCAGGAAAGGACCTTGCCGTCGCGGAGAAAGGCGCCGGCGTACGTGACGTCGAAGAAATGCCACTGCCCGTCCCAGTAAGCCTGAACGCAGCTGTGCCCCCCGCCCGGGCCGCCGAGGTTGTAGATGTTAAAGATCCGCGCGGGGATGCCGCAGAGCTCAGCCATCTCAACGAAGAGCTCCGCCCGCTCCGAACACACCCCC